>JAICMD010000106.1 GCA_025929405.1 Mucilaginibacter sp.
AAGCCTATTGTTCCTAAGGTTAATTTAATAGGGGATTTTTTCATATCATTTTTTATTAACACGTATGTTATCTGACGTATAAACTTTATTATTATCGTCAACAATGATGCAGGCTACATTGTTCAGTTGATTGATCATATCCAGCCCGACCCGTATACCCATTACAGTTACAGGTGTTGCCATAGCATCGGCAAATTCACCATTAGGGCAAATAATGCTTACACTTTTAATGCCATGTACCGGCATACCAGTTTTAGGGTCAATAGTATGCGAATACTTTTTACCATTTATAACTGCGTATTTAACATAATTGCCTGATGTGGCAATGGCCATATCACTAATGTTAAGCGTTGAAAATGGAGTGTTAATCTGGTCGGGGTCAGCAATTGCAATGGTCCATGGTTTGCCATTTGGTTGTGTACCCCAGGTAACCAGATCGCCCGCAGCGTTTACAATGCCGCTGGCAACGCCGGCTTTTTGCAGTATAATTTTAGCCTGGTCGGCAGCATAGCCCTTACCAATGCCACCAAAACCAATGCGCATGCCTTTTTCTTTTAAAAACACGGTGAGGTTTTTAGTATCAAGCAATACATTTTTATAATTAATAAGCTTTACTGATTTCCGTGCAGTATCAGCATTGGGCAGGGCAGTCATATTAACATCAAAGTTCCATAAGCTTTTATCTATTGAGCCGTAAGTAATATCAAAAGCACCCTGCGTTAAGTCAGATATCTTTATCGACCGCTCTATCAGTCTGAAAACTTCCTCATCAACTTTTACCGGCGATATGCCTGCATTGGCATTGATCTGATTGGTTTGACTGGCATCGTTAAAAGTGGTTAAAAGCCCCTCAATACGCTGTACTTCGACTATTGCCAGGTCAATTTGTTTATTAGCTTCGCAGGCATCGTTGTTAACTACACTAAACTCAAAGCGATTGCCCATTAATTTTAATACACGTTTGTGTGTTAGCAAACCTGTTTCAGTGCGATGCATTAGGTATTGATTTTATCTGATCAACAAATTGCTGCGGCGTTTCGTTGGGGTATCCATCCCATGATTTTAGCACTTTGCCATGTTCATCAACTATCAATGTATAAGGAAATATACCATTAGGGTTATATTGGTCGGCCAATGCTTCATTAAGTTTTACCTGATCTTTGCTCAACTGGTTCTTTTTTTGACGGGGGAAATCGGCGCGTACCAATACCAGATGGCTTTCGGCATAGTTGGTAAATGTTGCCGATTCTAATATTTCTTTTCTTAACCTGATACATGGAGCGCACCAGTCTGATCCTGAAAAGTTAATTACTATTAATTTGTGTGATTTGGCAGCTTCTTCTTTAGCTGTTTTAAAATTGCCCAACCACGTTACACCGGTAAGCAAGGTTGAAAATAATATAAATAATAGTTTCATAACGTCTTTTGATTAAAGTGTACTACTTGATAGACCTGTTAAAACAGTGGTATATTGTAATGAATTATTGTTGCAGAGCTGTTTGCATTATGTACAAGTGTAAATTCCAATTCTGTAGTTTTCATGAAAAAGCCGCCTACTCTATAAAATTTAACAGATTTTAACAATTAAGGTTTAACCGCTATAAATTAGAATGTGTATTTAATAATTGTCACAAATTCAATACAATTGGTAAATTAATATCGGCGAGAGAGTAGTATTTCTAAAAAAAATTATATTTGATTTATAAGTACCGGCATACCCAATGCCGGATGCTAACCAATTATAACTACTTAATTAACCACTATAATAATTGTTGCAGGTAAACTTGTTTATCGTACCATGCTTTATAGGCTATATCTATAATCAGTTATATGAAACAAACTTTATTTAAAAATTACCGCCCGGGTAAATTAATCACTGCAATTTTGTTTATTGCCTGTTTTGCTTTTATAGCAGCAATAAGTCCGGGCGATGGTCATAAAACTAATAAGGATGCGACAGCGTCTGTTATTCCCCCTCAGCACACCGAGTGGAAAGATTATGGGGGAGGCCCCGATCACTCCAAGTTTGTAAATTTTACACAGATCAACAAGCAGAATGTTGCAAGTTTACAACCTGCTTTTGTATACTCAACAGCAAGCGATAAGGTAAACTCGTACAAGTTTAACCCCATTATTGTTGACGGTATAATGTATGTGCTTGCTAAAAACAATTCATTGGTGGCAATGGATGCTGCCACTGGTAAGGAAATATGGATACATGCCAACCTGCGCGGTATTGTTCAGCGTGGTATAAATTTTTGGCAAAGCCCCGATAAAAAACAAAAACGTTTTATCATTACCATCGGTAACTATCTGCAAGCCATTGATGCCAACACCGGTAAATCTATTTTAACTTTTGGCGATAATGGTTCTGTCGACTTAAAACAAGGGCTTGGCCGTGCACCCGAACTGATATCAAAGGCCGCCTCAACATCGGCAGGGCATATTTTTGAGAACTTGATATTATTGGGATCGGCTCCGGGCGAAAATTTATTTTCAGGCCCGGGCGATGTCCGCGCATTTGATGTAATAACAGGTAAACAAAAGTGGGTTTTCCATACTATTCCTCATCCGGGCGAACCTGGTTATAATACCTGGCCAAAAGATGCCTGGAAATATGCGGGAGCAGCTAATACCTGGGGCGAAATTTCTGTTGATGAGAAACGTGGTATTGCTTATTTCCCGTTAGGCTCGCCAACGTATGATTATGACGGAGCTGACCGTGCAGGTAATGACCTGTATGGTAATTGCTTACTGGCTTTAGATGCACGTACTGGTAAACGGTTATGGTACTTCCAAACCGTACACCATGATATTTGGGATTATGACCTTACTGCCGCTCCGCAATTGATCACTATAAAACATAATGGTAAAAATATAGATGCAGTAGCTGAGGCTTCAAAAAATGGCTTTATGTATGTATTTGACAGGGTGACCGGCAAGCCTATATGGCCCATTAAAGAAACACCTTTCCCAAAAAGCACTATGCCTAACGAGTGGACATCGCCAACACAACCTATACCAACGGTGGTGCCGCCATTTAACAGACATAATGTTGACGAGAAGGATGTTAATCCATATATGCCCGATTCTATCAGGCAGATATATATTGCCCGCATTAAAGCAGCTAAAACAGGTTTATACCAGCCACTTTCTGATAAATATGAGGTGCTTGCCTCGCCGGGGTCAGTAGGTGGGGCCAATCAGGGTAATACCGCTGCCAATCCTTCAAAAGGCATGGTATATGTAATGTACCAGGAAATGACCTGTTTTTATCTGTTAGTAAACAGAAATGAAAGCCGGCCGCAACGTGGAGGTAATGCCGCCGCAGCACGTGGGCAGGCAGCCTACGTACAATACTGCCAGGCATGTCATGGGGCAGATCATAACGGTATAGCTGGCGCGGGCGTATCATTGGCTGATATTGGCAGCCGCATAACGCCCGATTTATTTAAAACTTATATATCACAAGGCAAGGGCCGTATGCCTGCACAGCCGCATGTTGACGAGGCCACGCTTACCTCAATTTATAACTTTTTAACAGGAGGAGGGGCAGGCGCACGCGCTGGCCGCGGTATGATGGCCGCCGCAAGCAATGTCATGCCTGATGGCCCTGTGGTTGAATCAGGCCCTGCACCAATAAAAAATGGCAGTATTAATGATTTTAGCGCAGGTCTGCGCGACTATCCTGCTGATTATACCGGTCCTAAAGTGACTTACGTTGAAAGAACCAACTGGGGTACGGCCATATCTGACTTGCTTGCCCCACCTTTTGCCGGTATTGCTGCTTATGATTTAAATAAAGGTACCATCAAATGGAAGATACCACTGGGCGAATACGCAAAATCAGATGTAAAAGGCTTGGGCACGCCAAACGGTACCCAAAATAAAGGCATGGTGGTAACAGCATCGGGGTTAATTTTTGCAACCTGTGCCGATGGTAAAGTACGCGGTATTGATGCCGATAATGGTAAGGTAGTATGGGAATATGATTTGGGCCGTAGCAACCCATCAGGTATACCGGCTATGTACCAGGCAGGTGGCCGCCAGTATCTGGTAGTATGCTCAACCGGAGCCTTGTTGGACCGCACAAAACGCGAAGAAGATGTACCAAAAGGTTATATTGTATTTGCCCTGCCAAAACTTAAATAATATTAAAAGTATACTACCATGAAAAAAAGTTCAGCAATATTAAAAGCCATTTTGGTATGTGCGCTAATTGGTTTATTCACTAATGCTGCATCGGCGCAAAATGTACCTACCAAGGTGATATATTTTTTAGCAGGACCTAAAGACCATGCAGGCCCCGAAGGCTCAGGCAGGCATGAAACAAGACGCGATCTGTTGGTGCTGCAGCATTGCATTGATAGCATCAGCAATGTTAAAGGCGTAAAAATTGTTACCAGATTTTTATATAACCGTACGGCACTTAATGTTGATGATCTTAAAGGCGTTGATGCTGTAATTATGGAGTGCAGTGCCGAAGGCAGCTCGAAGGAGCGTACAAATCCTATCTTTCCGCCAAGCGATGGCAAAACTTATGATAAAGCAACGCTGGCTTATCTTGCACAGGTGGATAGCCTGCATAAAGCCGGTATGGGCATTATGATATTGCACTGGGGTATAACCACAACCAACCCAAAAACTACTCAATACCACATGAATTGGTTTGGCGAGGCCAGTTTATCAGGTTATACCCATAATCCGTTAGGTTATTGGTCGGTTATGCCAATACAGGCATCAAAAAGCCATCCTATTTTACGTGGTGTTGGGCCGTGGAACTATAAAGATGAAATATTTTCACGAATGGTGGTAAACCCGGCCGATCCTAATCGTACTGATTTGCTTACCGGAGTTACCGAAAGAAGTAACCAGGGCGCAGTTACAGACCCGCTTGGCATTGCATCGGCGTATGAAAAAAATGGTGCGCGCGGTGTACTTTGGGGTGGTATGGATTACCACTCGGCTTTATTGAACGATAACTACCGCCGTTTTGTATTGAATGCCATTTTATGGACAGCCGGTATTGACGTACCGAAAGACGGAGCAAGATCGACAGCTAAACAATTGCAATTATCAGAAGCAAAACCTGATAATTTTGATAAGCTTAAACCGGAAGGGTTTGTGTTGAAATAGCAAAGGCTCAGAAATTTGAAGATGGATTTGCGTTCGCAGCGAGCGTGAAAAATTGTGAACATCTAAACAATTTAAAAATTGAATGTTGCCTTCAACATAGCTACCCTACCGGGGATGGTATATAATGCTGTTGTTAATGAGTTTTCCGAAATATTAATGGCATTAAAGGTTTTAATATTTGCCAGATTGGTTACACTCAATACTACATCAGTTTTTAGCTTGATCAGCCTGAAGTTAACATTGGCATCTGCAAAAAAATACTTTAGATTTTGCTGACCGGGATGCTGGGTGTATAAATAATCGCCTGATATATTTACATACACATTTTTAAGGATGGTAAATGACAAGGTTGATTGTTGCCTTACATTGATGCTGCTTATAGCCGGAACGCCGGTATTTATTGTTTTACTGTTTGATACATCGTACTTTAAGCTGTAACTCCAGTTTATAAAGCGTACCAACCTGCCTATTATCCCGGCTTTATAACTTATGGTTTGCATAGTGGTGGCAAATAGCTGTCCGTTTTGCAGTAGTTGTCCCCAACTTTCCTTTAAGCCTATGCCACCATTAACCGTAGTGGCAAACTCAAAAATATACTTACTGGCATTAGCATCAAACGTAAGATTTTTGTTGTGATTAGGCATGTAAAATATTATACGCTGTTGTATGCTGTTGCTTAAATTATATGACGAGATGGTATTTAACCCAACATCTGAATAACTGGTTGTGAAATTTATAAACAGCATTTGGGCTGCTTTTGTAAAGCTGTAAGTAAGCCCCGCATTTTGCGACCTTGTTAATGATAAAGATGCATTATTAGCCGTTAACGACCGGTAGTTGGTTAATATGGCTCCGGGGTAAACATCATTAATGCTGCCCAGATTATTGTTGAAGGCATAGTTTACAGTAACAGAATTTTCTGCACCGGGCTGATAGGTAAAACGCACATTAGGGTCAATAAATACATTTTGGTTGGTTTGCTCCAAATTGTTTAGCTTGTTGTTGTAGTTTATATTATTAAAGCTTAATGGCAGGCTAACTTCAGCAACAATTTTTGCACTGGTATAACTATACTGTGCGCTGCTGTAAAATTTTGTTTTTAGCCAGGTCATATCATTCATCATATCTGCCGAAACCAACTCGGTATTGCCATTATTTTGCGTACGGTACAAGTTGGTATTTAACTGCTGGTGCTGCAAATCAAACCCTGCCCGGTATATTTGGGTAAATCCGGGCTTAACAAAACTTATAAACGCACTATTGCTGGTATACCAGGTAGGGATTTTAATGTACTGCGCTAAACCCGCATAAGGATTATTGTTATTAAATACCGCAGCATTTAAACCCGGTGTAACGTTTAATAACTCGGGCTTATTAATATTACTTGTTGAGGATGATAAACTGATTATTTTTCCTGACCGCAATTGAATATACGATGTAAAAACGTTGGCAATATTTAAGGTTTGCTGATTAAGCAGTTGCGTAGCAGGTATATTATTAGTTGTTATTGCTGATATTGTTTTTGTAGGATTATAATCAAGCGTTACTACATCATCAAAATACTGCTTTTCGCTATTTTGATGAAAATTTAACTGCGTACGCATTTTTTGCAGATTGCTGGTATTGTCTTGAAGTTCAGTATAGCTGATGGTTTGTCCCGGCAAATAGGTTTCAGATAGCTTTTGGTATTGCTGATGCCGTTCATCAATCAGATACGCGATGTTAGCTTTTAACTGTAAGGTTTTACTCAGGTTTACCAGATCATTAAAATTTACCAGCCCGGCTTTGTTAATCAGATACCTGTTTTGCGGCAATACCGGCACCCCGGCAGCACCTGCCGCAAGAAAATAATTATTTGCAGCGTTGGGTACAGCATTATGCGCTGTAAGGTCTATCCCGGGGTCAATGCCTATATTATTGCCGTTAACATTATTAATAAACTTTACTTTTTTATTAAGCAGCATGGCTGTACCATTTGCATCAAATTTTTCGGGTATACCCAGTCCGGCTGTACCTTCGCCTAAAACCTGCAGTTTGGCTTCATCTTTTATCACCAGGTTTAAGGCCACTTTATCGCTGGTGTTGTTTTTTTGAAGCATTTTTATGGGTTGGTCCTTTTGTATCACCTGCACCTGGTCAACGGCATTATAGGGTATGCTTCGGCTGGCTATGTTATACCTGTCGTCCAGCAGGTTATCACCATCAATGTACAAGTTTGAAATAGCTTTACCGTTATAGCTTATTTTCCCATCATCGGCAACATCAATGCCGGGCATTTTTTTAAGTACATCACCAATGCTTCTGTCCTGATTACCTGCAAAATCGGCTGCGCGGTAGTTTAATGTATCGCCGTTAAGTTTTAGAGTGGGTTTGTATTTAATCTTTAATTCTTTCAGCATCATTTCGCTTTCGCTCAAAATCAGGTCATAGTTTTTGTTTATATCAGTAATAGTAACAACCGCTTTATTATAGCCAATGCAGGTAGCTTCAATGGTCAAGTTCAAAGTAACATCAGCAATAGCAAGGCTATATGTTCCGTTTTGATCGGTTTGAGCATATTTTAAAATAGTGCCGTCTGCATTTTTAAGGCTGATGTTTGCCAGCTCAACAGGTTTGCCGGCATTATCTTTAACTGTGCCTTTAACTTGTTTTTGTGCTACGGTTATGGCAACACACAATAATAGGAGCAGGGTTGCCAATACAGTTTTTTTCATATTGTGATAAGGTTAAGGTTTAGCAAAATAGAGGCAATACGATTCCATATAAGCGACGGTATCACTTATGAACTTTTAATAATTGGATGTTAACTGCTTACTTTTTTTGAGACAGTTCAATAGGGTTATTAACTGTAGGCTTTGGCGGTGCGGCAGGCCTGGTATTTGTATTGACTGCCTGTTGTGTACCATTGTTACTACCACCCATACCACCACCACCGTTTCCGCTTGCTACCCGTTGAGCCATTGCGGCAGGATCTTTAATGCCTATGGTTGCAAATTGTGCCGTCATAAAACCTACGGGGTCCTTATCCTGCAAGGCCTTTAATCTATTATATTCCGTTTCATTTATTTTTACCGGTCCGCCATGGTTTACCGGGCCTTCAGGCAAAATAGTTATCTGGTTTATATTAAGACCCATAATGCCATTTGTATACAGTTCAGGTAAGGCATGTGCTGCTTCAACGGCAAGGTCGCCGGGTTTTACTTTTTCAATGCCTGCAAATTTAAATTGCACTTCGTTTTTAGTATCATACGCTTCCAGTATAAGGCCGGGTAAGCCATTTAGTTTCCAGGGACCGTAGGCAAAAGGTAGGTCGGGTGCAAACCAGGCTGCCCAGTTGCGGCCCTTAAAAGTGGCTGTTGCTTTTTGAGCGTGTATGCCCGAAAAATTCATAGTATCCTTTAATATTTTCCAGTTAATAGGTTCAATATCACCTTCCACTAAATAATTGATGGTCATTTGCTCATAACTGATAAATTTATGTTGTGCAGCAAACACATAATAATGGGAGTAAGACACAGTTTTATCATTAGGATAAAAGCCGTTCCTGATGCCGTTCTTTCTATCTTCCTGTACTTTTATTTGCTGATTTACCTGTTGTGCAATTCTGTCGTAACTGGTATAGTAGGAGGCATCTTTACCGGCCATTAATAACATGGCTTCAGTATAGGGTTTATCGCGATGCGTGGTGTCCCTTACATGAATAAAATTGTACTGAACTTTTATTAGTGTTTGATAAGGTTGCTGCGCGTATGCCGACACCGTAAGCATTATAGCGCAATAAAAGGTTAAAATAGTTTTCATAATTTTTCAATTTAAAAGATAAGGTTTAGGCAATACTATCCAAGCTTACAGCAGATAGCTGTTAAAAAAGTTATATTCATTAAGAAATTGTTGCTAAAAGAACCGGTGAATTGGTTCTATTTGTTATCAGGGCGAATCCACCTTTTGTTTAATAGCTGCCGCTAAATTTGCATCAGCACCTACTATAACATAAGCGCCATATTTTGAAAGATCAAGGTTTGGATAAAGCTTTTGCGCAAATGCAATACTTTCCCCTGCTATACCATTTAGCTTTCCGGGTGAAGAATTAACTTGTGATGATGCCAAACCGGCCACTTCGCTTTCGTTGTACAGCACACCATCAATAATAACAGCCACTTTAGTTTCAGGTTTTAGCGATGCCATCATCATCCCGCCATTCATGAAAACCCGCATCATGTCCTCACCTTTAGCATTAGCCAAACTTGAGCGCGAGTAAAATTTATCATCACTTAAATTAGTTTTAGCTAAAGATGCTGTGACATTATTTGCCGCAGTTTTTTCGTCTTCACTTACAAGATTTTTTGGTGCAGAACTTGTAGTGTCGGTAAGTTGGGTATTTATTACTGCCAAATTTATTACGTTTTTTTTGGTATCAGCTTTGGTATTTGCAAGCTGCTTATTATAAATAGGTACATTAGATGAATTAACCGGGCTATATACAGAACTATAATGTTGAGCACCAATTATAGACAACTGCAGTTTTTCCCGATCTGTATTTTTAATCGGGTAAATAGTAAATGCCATTAATGACAGCATGGCTATACCTGTTATAAATATTCCATTCTCCTTAATGCTTAATGTTTTATTTTCCTGGTAAACAATACGCATAACTCTGTTAAGCAAACTGCTGCTATGCCCCGAAAACGGAACGGCATACCCGGGCAGCGAAAGCGAATAATCTTTAAAACTTATTAATGCTTGTACAAACTGTTGTTTATTATTGGTTTGGGCAACGCTATATCATCGCAGCAATTTTCTCTTTCTTCTTTTATCAAAGATGATATCCATAAAACAGCAGGGTTAAAAAAGAATATTATCTCTGCAATGCGCTGAAAAATATTTATAAGATAATCTTTGCGGCGAATGTGTGCCAGTTCATGTAATAAAATAGCCTCAATTTCCTCAGGAGCTAATGCAGTTAATGCAGCGGCAGGAAATAAAATTACCGGCTTTACATATCCAACTACCATAGGCACTTTTGCAATGGCTGATTTCAATAATAATATTTGTTTTTTTATACCTGTACTTTCTGCCAAAACCTGTAAACGATTATTCCAGTATTCACCTGCATTAAAAACCTGGCGGCGTTTTAAGACATATACATCATGCAAGCCTTTCACTAATCCAACACATTTAATAGCAATAACAGCAAACCAGGTTAGTACTATCCAGTTTTCACAGGATTGCAGAAACGAAAT
>JAICMD010000184.1 GCA_025929405.1 Mucilaginibacter sp.
ACGTAATATTTAAGGTCCTTGGTTACTGATACCGTTATGGTTTTTTTAGATACCGATTGCCCCGATGATGATTTTGGCAGCATCAGCTTAATAACGTTAGGATTGGTTACGGTTGACGCGATAAGGAAAAACAACAGCAGGAAAAACATGATGTCGTTCATGGCCGAGGTATGCACCTCTGCCGCCGCGCCCCTTTGTCTTTTACGTAAATTCATTATTTGCTGGGTTCTTCTAACAGGTCAATAAATTCAATAGCATCTGTTTCCAGTTTTAATATTACTTTATCCACCATCATATTTAAAATATGGTAGCATACATAGGCCACAATACCTACAAATAAACCGGCGGCCGATGTTACCATCTTAACATATAAACCACCCGATATAACACCCATGCTGATGTTATCGGTTTTTGATATATCATAAAATATCTTGATTACACCGGCAATTGTACCCAAAAAGCCAAACATGGGGGCTATACCGGCTACAATGCCCAATATGCCTATGTTTTTTTCCAGTTTTGATACTTCCAGCTTGCCTACGTTTTCAATGGCGCCCTCAATGTCTTTAATAGGCCTGCCAATACGCAACAAGCCTTTAGCCAGCATACGACCCAGCGGCGAGTTACTGTTTTTACAAATAGCCATAGCCGACTGCAAATTGCCCGAATGTATACTCTCGCGCACCTGTACCATCAGGTGCGATTCGTTTTGTGATGCTTTACGAATGGTGAAATACCGTTCAAAAAATATTACCAGTCCTAAAACAGCTAAAATACCAATAGGTACCATTACCCAGCCACCTTTAATCAGCAGGTCGCCAAAACGTAGTTCTTGTTGCGGTACGGTGGCCAGTTGTGTGGCCTGGGCTGCAGTATCTGCAAGTTTCTGAACAGTGTCTGTCACTGCCTGTGCAAGTAGTAAAGTCATTTTTGTTTTATTTCTAATGGATATGAATCCTTGTATATTTTCTTGGCTGTTATCAGCGCGTTCATGGCTACTTTTGCCGAATCGCGCGTAGGATATGCACCTGCCGATAGCATAATGCGTTTCCCAGGCGCATCGGGTACAATGTAGGCATTTACACCTTTTGCTTTATATCGCTCTAAAGCAGCATTAGCCTTTTGCAATGATTTAAACGCTTCTATAATTAATTCTACACGGGTTGATCCCGGCGCTCCTGTACCAGTAACGGCAGGAATAATTGTTCTATTGTTAATTGACTTATTTTTAGCTGTTAATGTATCAACCTTAGTGCTGTCAGTTGATTTAACGGCAGTATCAGTTTTTGTTGTATCAACAACAACTACTTGTTTTGGAGCAGCTACCGGTTTTACTTCCCTGCCCAGCAATTTGTTAAATGCCGCCGGGTTATAGCGTTGTAAGCCAAATACGGCTAAGGCTAAGCCTATAATTACTGCAAATATTATTATCCAGTTGCGTGCGCCCCGGCTTGTTGGTTCGTCTTCGTAAATTACGTTATCCTGTTCAATTACAGGTTCAATATTTGGGGATTCAAGAGCTTCGGGCGAAGGGGCGCTTCCAGGCTCTGAAACAATCTCAGCAACTGGTTGTGTAATTACTTTATTTGCCTTAACAGATGATAATCCGTAAAAGGCCTTATCGCCTTGTAAAGAATCGGGTTTAAAAGTTAACTCGTTGTTTTCAATGTAAAACACACCGGTATTACCCATCATTACTTCGCCGGTAAGTGCTTCCTGCTTTAAATTGATAACATGTTTTTCGATAAAGTATTTAGCTGATGCTACGGATATATTCTTTTTATCGGCAATATAATTTATCAGGGTATCATCGTCTTCAGCTAAGTCAGGTTCAAAGCGTACCTCATAACGGGGGGGATAAAACGTTTGTTCGGCTTCATTAAAGTAGCCGTCTATACGTGCACGCACCAAACGCCCCAAACCGGGTACAGTTATGTTGCCGTGCAGCTCAAGCAGCTCACTTACGTAAAAGCCTACATCCATTAGTTTAAATAATATAAGTTTATCAGCGGCAGGCTAAAAGCTATAGCTTGCGCCCCCAAATATATTAAATCCATAGTCAGGATAATATAGCCAGGTTTGATTTGTTGTATTTAAAATATTGTTTACCCTGCCAAAAATGCTGATGTTTTTGGTAACCTTATAATCTATGCCGCCACTTAGGTCGATAAACGAGTTTATAGTAGTATATACGCCGTTTTGCACTAGCGAATCATGCGCATTGCCGCGGAACAATAACGAACCGCTGATATTCACCTTATCATTAATATGGATGTTGGTGCCCGCTGTTAATTTAAATTTAGGCAGGTTCCAGGGCAGCGCCTCGCTGGCCATCTGGTAATCTTTAAATTCGGCACGGCCGAAAATATTTACATCGTCACCGGCGCGGTAATCCAACTCGCCGGTAAAACCACTCACACGTGCGCGTCCGTTATCATAAATAACTGCGAAACGGTTATCGCCATTGGCAAAATTAAAATTGCTAACAATCAATGGCATATCTTTTATACTATTGCGGAAGATAGTACCCTTAAAGCTAAGTCCCGGTGCAAGGGTGCCTTTTAAGCCTGCGGCGATATCCAGTTGGTCGACCGAATTTTTTATTGGGATATTTTGACCGATGAATGGATTCAGCATCGCAAAATCGCGGATGGACGAGTGGTTAACGTCGCCTTTGGCCTCAACAAATAAGCGCACGTATTTTGGGATAACCTGCAGCTCGGCTTTGGCTGCCGGGAAAATAAAGAAACGTGATGAAAAACCAAATTCGTCAACTATACTGATGCCTGCATCAATTTTATAATTGGTGCCCTGAAATTTGATGTAGGGATTTACCCTTAACAAATTGTTGCTTAATGAGTAAGCTACATCCTTTTGGGTAGCAACATCCATTGACGCACTTACGCCTGCATAAAACTGTTTTACGGTTTGGTTTAAAAAGCCCGATACTACAATGTTGTTTTCTTTAGCACTGAAGGCATTGCTAAACATATAGCCTTTAAATTTTACCGCATAGGTAAAATCATTCTCTACATCTTTATAATTTTTAGTCAGTTCGCCTTCGGCAGATAAGGTGTTAAAGTGCTGCTTATCTACATTTAACTTAGCCGGAGGGACGTTATTTATATCGTACCCATAAAAGTAATTGGAGTTGTTGCTGTAATCAATCCGGCCGCTTAGCGAGTTAACTGCCCCAATGCTTTTGCCGAATATGCCCACCTCATTTTTGCTTTGATTTTGTTTGTATAAGGTACCTGCCTGCGCAAAGTGTTTAAGATATAATCCCGCCTGCAATGCCTCATCGCGGCCATTGGTTATATAAGCTTCGCCGTAAGTGGTTTTTAAGCTGCCCAAACCCAACTTAACATAGTTAGGTAGTAATACCGAATCCTTTTCAGCCGGCATTTTCATAGCGTCAAGTTGTTTTATTTCTTCGTCGCGGGTTAATCTTTTATCAATGGTGGTATAGGTTAGCGGAGCCTTAAAAGGTACTTTATCCTCCAACTCAGGGTTACGACGCAGTTTTACGGCATCGGCCAGTACCGGTTTATAGGCGGTGGTTACTACAATCTCTTCAGATAAACTGCCGCCATTGTTATTATTGGCCGCCGGGTTTGTTGCAGCGGCGTTGCCACCTTTTTTTGATGTATCGCGCGGAGCGGTTTTAGCTGCCGCATCACCCAGTGATTTTGCCTCGGTGGTTTTTTTAACTATTGTTGGCGCAGCTTTAACGGGTGTTTTAGCCGCAGGTTTTGCGGTTGTTTTTTTAGCTGCCGGTTTTTGTGCCGGTTTTTTTTGTGCATTACCTGTAGCAACGTATAAGGCCATTAATAAGGTAAGCAGGATGTAGTTGTATTTCAGTTTCATGTTGCTCTTCTCCTTAATTATGGTTTTTTAGTTGCGGTACTGTCTGTTTTCATACTGTTATCTCCAGGCTTGGGCGGCGATAATATATCCAGTTTTTGCCTTGCCGTTGTTAAAATATCATCATCGCCTTTGTAGTTGTCAATAATACTTTGCAGGGTAGCTTTAGCCTGAAAATCGTCCTTCAATTTAACATAATTATCGGCTAACAAAATATAGGTTTTAGCTACCCAGTAATCATAGTTTGGCATTTCCTTAACCAGGTCAAAGCACATTTTTTGCGATGATTTGTACCTTCCCTTCAAGTATTCAATATTAGCCAGGTTGTATTTGGCTTCGGCGGCTGCAATGGTTTTGGTGTTGGCTACGGTATAGTCAAACTCATTAACTGCACTGGTGGTATCGCCTTTTTGCAGATGAGCCAAACCTGCATATAAACCCGTTTTATACTTGTCTTCCTGTGCCGATTTCTCGTTCATACGCACTTCCTGTACATATTTAAGCACATCGTCAGGCATTTGCATTTGCGCATAGCATACCAGCAGGTTGTTAATGGCAAAGGCATAATCGGCTTTATACTCAGCATTGGTTTCCAGCTTTTTCAGGAACACAACGGCATCATTATATTTCTTTTGTGCCATATACAATTTGGCCATGCTGATTAATGATTGTTCGGTGTACTTGCTGGTCCAATCGTTCAGTATCACATTGTAATCGTCAACGGCATCATTAGCCTTATTTAGCTGCACCATGCTTTGTGCGCGGATAAACCTTGCCTGTTTTTCATATATCGGCTTATTGTTAAACTTATCAAAGTATGCGTTTACGGCTGCTACGGTACCTTGCCAGTCGCCGCGCAGATACAGGTTATTTGCGGCTGTCATCATAATACTTTCCTGCTGTGCTGCCGTATAATTGCCAATAGGCGTACTTTGCGCATAGGTAATGAAGGTTTGCGCATCGCCTTTATCGGTATATATCTTTTCTATTTGTTTAAGGGCCTGCTTGGCTTCATCGGTTGATGGGTAGGTTTTTATAACTTCCTTAAACGATTCAATAGCCAGGTCATCATTATTGTTATTATAATCTATCAAACCAATGGTAACCAGTGCGCGCGGTATATAGCTGCTGCGCGGATATTTTTGTATCATGGCCTGCAATGCGGTTTTTGAGGTCGGCGCATCGTTCTTTAAAAAGTAGGTGTAAGCTATCTCAAAGTCGGCATCGTCGGCATAATCCGAGTTAGGAAAGGTTGATAATACTTCATTTAGCGTTGCTATTTTAGTATCTAACGATCCCTGCAGGCCCTGTATCATACCCCGTTGAAATAAGGCATAATCTTCGCCTTTGCTATGCTGTGCTATAATGCGGTTGTAATACTCAAGCGCCTTGCCGTAGTTTTTCAGCACAAAATAACTGTCGCCTATACGTGTAACGGCATCGTTAATGCTGTTTTGATCTTTTTCTTCGCCCTGTAAAAACTTTTCAAAATAGGTGGCGGCCTTTTTATATTTTTCATCGCCGAAGGCGGCATAAGCCAGAGCGTAATTGGCATAGTTGTATACATTGGTTTCGCGCGCTTCGGGCATGGCCAAAAACTTCTCAAACGTTTCAACCGATTCGGCGTACTTACGTACCTCATACATCGCCTCAGCCATCCAGTAGGTGGTAAGGGCCTTTAATTTGGTATCAACCGGCGACTTTAACGACCGCAGGAAAATACCTATTGCATTTTCAAAGGCACGCTCGTTATAAAACTCCAACCCACGGTAGTAAGTAACCTTTTGATAGGCTGTGCGGGCACTAAGATTTTTATTGGGGATGGGTTCCAGTATATCAACCGCTTCCTTGTAATTACGCGAGTTTAATAAGGTTTCGCCCAATAATATCTTCACCTCATCAGTACGCTGTGATTGCGGATAGTTTTTAAGATAGGCGCGGGTAGCCTCCAAGGCCTGTACGTTAAAATCAAGTTCGTAGGATAGCTTGGCATATTCGTACAAAGCGTCTTCCTGCAATTGTTTATCAAAACTTAATTTTGATGCAGCCAGGAATGCGTTGCGGGCGCTTTGCTTGTTAGCCAGTTTTAAAAACACACTGCCCAGCAGGTAATTGCCGTTTTGGCTGTACACATCTTTTTGTTCTATTAGTTTTTCCAGCTCGGTAGCGGCTTTGTTGTAGTTGCTGGTTTTATAATTGGCATAACCTATCTGGTAGCTGTCCTGCGTGGTTTGGGTTTTGCCCAAATCATTTGCCTCAAAGCGGTCGTAGTATTTTACCGAATTAGGGTAATCGGCTTTGGCAAAGTATGATGCACCAATAATGCGCAGCATCTCGGTTTCGTGCTGCTGATGGGTGCTGTTTATAATAGGTACGGCGTAATTCAATACATCATCATAGCGCTTATCTAAAAAATATACTGCAGTGATGTAGTAAGGGTAGCTGTTTTGGTATTTTTTGGAATTTTTAAGCTTTTCAAAATCATTAAGCGCCAAATGGTAATCTTTATTCAGATAAGCTATATACGCGAAATAATAAATGGCATCATCCTGGTATGGCGAGCGTTTGTTTTTTATCTGGCTAAATAGTTCCTGCGCATTTTTATAATCATTGGTGGCAAAATAGGCATAGCCTTTACGAAATTTATATTCGGTATTCTCACGCCCGTTAAGGTCATTAGCATTAACCTTATTAAACCATTTAAGTGTTTCAATATAGTTTGACCTTTTTGAGTACGATTTACCTATCTGAAAGTAAGCCAGCTTGGTAAGCGGGTTTTCGGGATGTTCCTTTACAAATTTCAAAAACAGGCTCTCGGCATCATCATTACCCAATTCAAGTGCGCACAAGGCTATGTAATACTGCGCATTCTCTTTTAGCAACGATAACTGCGATTCAAACTGCGACTGGTTGCTGGTTTGCAGCTTTGACTCTTCAACCTGTTTAAACTGTTCACTTGCGGCAACGTATTTTTCCTTGTCCAATAGTTCCATAGCAGTATGGTACGTGCGATCGACCTGGAAGGAAGGGTTTTGCTGCGCGTAAACAGGTGAGATAAATAATAAACAAACAGGGAGGATGATGTATTTGATTTTTATCATAAAACGCGTACAGATAATATGCTAAATTAGGTAATG
>JAICMD010000234.1 GCA_025929405.1 Mucilaginibacter sp.
GTATGTATTAAAAACGTACGTTTACAAATTATATATTGTAACAATATTGTGCAGGAGAGTAATGAAGATGATTTTATCTAATCTTCTCAAACTCAAACTTCCCTTTAATGTAATGCTTTAAAAAGGAGCCTTTGGAGCGGTAGGCTTTCATTTCATTATACAAGCGTAAAGGCACGTTTTTATAGGCGTAGGTACTGCCCGATACATAGGTTACCTGCAACGTCGAGGTTTCGTTGTCATAACTAAATCCGGCTACTACGGTTGACGGCATATTTATGAAAATACACTCTGTGCCTTCTTAATGGTTTTTTCCAAATCAATGCCTTTACCCAATACGCCTTTAAATAAGTCGCCTTCGGTTTTAAGCCTGTCGGGCGAATTAAAGATGGTAAAATGTTTCATGGTTAATCCGGGTTTTACCTCGTCCCAATGCAGGGGCATGGAAACCGTTGCCCCAACTTTTGGCCGTAATGAATATGGCCCGGCAATGGTTGCGCCGGGGCGGTTCTGTAAAAAATCAAGGTACATTTTGCCTTTGCGATTGGCTACCATTCGCTCCAAGCTGGTATAATAGGGTATTTGTTTATGTACAATATTTACAATAATGCGCGCAAACATCTGCGATTGATCGTAAGAATATTTTGCATCAAGCGGAATATAGATGTGCATACCTGTTGAGCCTGATGTTTTACAAAAGCTGGGCACATCAATAGCATCCAAAACCTTTTTCACTTCAAGCGCAGCTTCTATTACCTGGTCAAAGGTGTTTTTATCAGGGTCGAGATCAATAACGCAATAATCAGGATTATCAGGCGATTGTATGCGGCTGAACCACGGGTTCATCTCAATGCAACCCAATGAGGCCATCCATAACAACACGGCCTCGTCTGATCCTACCAGGTATTCTTTATGCTCACCATCACTGGTAGTGTAGGGGAAGGTTTTGGTTACCCAATCGGGTGCTTTGCCTTTTACATCCTTCTGATAAAAACTTGGGCCGTGTATGCCATTAGGAAAACGGTTTAACGACATAGGGCGATCCTTTAGATAAGGAAGTATATATTCGGCAATGCGGTAATAGTAATTAAACATATCCCGTTTGGTTACACCATCCTCGGGCCAATACACTTTGCTTAGGTGGGTAAATTTCAGGTCGTGCCCGCAAATTTTTCGTACCTGGGTTTCATCTTTAGGATTCAGCGGGGTTTTGCGGTCGGTATTTGCAGGTGGTTTAATGGCTTTGGCGTGGTCATCAGCGGGCTGTTTATCAACCTCAGCTACTATTTCATCTGTTTCTTTTTCGGTTTCAAAAACTACATCAATAGCTTTTTTATCGGTGCGCATACCTTTAAATGATGCCTGCCGAAACACACCGTCGCTGGTTACTTCGGCAAAGGCAACTTCACCAACCAGTTCGGGCTTTAGCCAGGTTGGTTTTGCCCCCATCCGTTTAGGGCGAAAGCGCGAAGGCTTATCTACATCAGGCTCAATATCAAAAGGGCTTTTGTCGGTTATCAGTGGCTTAAATAAAGCCATCATTTCCTTTTGCATTTTATCATTAAAGCCTGTGCCTACCTTACCTACATAACGTAGTTGGCCATCATCGTACACACCCATGGTTAAGGCGCTAAACGGTTTACTGGTACCCTCGTTACGGGTAAAGCCGGTTATAATCACTTCCTGACGCTTGTGAACTTTGATCTTTAACCATTCGCGCGATCGCAGGTCAGATGTATAAACACTGCTGGCTTTTTTGGCAATAATACCTTCCAGCCCAATTTTTTCGGCGGCTTTAAAAAACTCAATACCGTTGCCTTCAAAAACTTTGCTTGGGCGTATGCTGTCATCGTCAGGCGGTAAAACTTCTTTTAGTATAGCTATACGGTCCTTTAACGGCAGGCCGGTTAGGTTTTTACCCTCATACCAAAGTATATCAAACACATAGTAAACCAAAGTGCCATCTGCCTCGCTGCGCCAGTTTTGCAGTGCGCCAAAATCTGATATTCCCTTATCATTCAGTACCAGTATTTCGCCATCAACTACGGCATTAAACTTCCAGGTTTTTAAATGATCAATAATGGGGTAAAACTTATCAAAAGGCAGGTTATTGCGCGATATCAATTGTACGTCGCCCTTGTTAACAAAACCCACCGCACGATAACCGTCCCATTTTACTTCGTACAGCCATTCCGGGTCATCAAAAGGCTCATCCACCAGTGTGGCCTTCATTGGTTTTATATTTTTTGGGATAGCTGATTTAGGTGCCGACTTTATAAGCGCCTCAGCACCGGCCCCAGCCTCAGCCACCACCGGAACATCGGCGTCGTCACCCACCATTTCGCTAACCGGCTTCTTCGCCGGGCTTTTTTTTTTACTTTTTGTTTTGGACGATTCTATATTTTCTTCATGCCCGTGTTGCCATACCTTTTCGCTGGTTTTTTCCATCTGAGCAATGGTTTTGCCTGACAGTACCGATTCGTCCAGCTTGGTAATATCTTTTTTGGAGGCATACTCATCATCATGTTTTATCAGCAGCCATGCGTTTTCGCCCATGCCATGGGTTTTTACCAGTGCAAATTCGCCATGTAATTTTTCACCATGCAATATTATTTTTACTGACCCTGATTTTAGTTGCGCAAGCAGATGCTTTTCCTGCGCTTTTTTGCCTTTTATTTCTTCAATGGGTTCGTAGGTACCTTCGTCCCATACTATTACCGTGCCGCCGCCATATTCGCCTTGTGGTATTATGCCTTCAAAGTTACGGTAATCAAAAGGGTGGTCCTCAACCATCATAGCCAAACGCTTGGTTTGCGGATCAGTTGACGGCCCTTTAGGTACGGCCCAGCTTTTAAGCACACCATCCATCTCCAGCCTGAAATCATAATGTAAGCGCGATGCATCATGTTTTTGTATTACAAACATCAGCTTCTCTTTATCCTTGCTTTTACCTGCTTTAGGCTCGGCAGTTTTATTGAAATCGCGTTTTTTTACATATTCTGTCAGGCTCATATTCTATTCCCTTTCCTTTAAAAACTTTTTTACATCAAGCGATGAGTTACCCACCTGCTTTACTATTTCAAGCAATTCTGCAGGCGCGATACCCAACTTAATTGACCAGTATTCAATTTCATGCTTGTCATGAATGTTTATACTATATTTATCAACCATGTCAGGATGTTTCTTGTTTTCCATTTTTTTTAAGTTTAAATAATTAGGGCGTAATTATCTGTATAACAACAGCTAATATCGATAGTTTATAAATAGCGTATTTTATTGTTAAAACTACCACAACTTGCTGTTGTTATATTGTTAAACCAGCAATTGACTTATTTATGAAGCCCATATTTTTTACCATTGATAATAAATTGCCAGTTAAAGTGATACCGGATACACAGATGCATCAGGACGGACACCCGGTTTTAACCTATAACTATAATGTATATTTTGACAGTGCGAAGAATAATCCTGCGGTTTTGCTGAGTAAGGACGAACCGACCGATAATATTACCGATCCCGATTATATGGGCGCTATAAGCTTTGAAAAGCCGGGACACTTATTTACTTATACTCCCGGAGAGCATCGTATACTTAGCCGGAATGAAATAGAAGAAATTATTGAACGCTTAACCGAATACCGTAATACGCCGGATAAATGGGCTACGGGCAATTTGGAGCAATAAAAAAAGAGTTCAAATATTTTGAACTCTTTTTTATAACATAGGTAGTTGTTTGTAGTAGATGTATCTTATGCGGCAAGTAACTGTTTACCGTCGTTATTGTTGTTATTATTATTGCGGTTTTGGATGGCTCTGAAATTTTGAAGATCTCTTTTTAACATTGCCCTTAATTCCATATCAAAGGCTTTTAATAATACGGTGGTTTTAGTTGAAGTTTTCATAGTGGGTAATAGTTAAATGTTGTATGGTATAATATAAATATTGTGCCAATTGCACCCACCTGATTATTTTGGTTGTACCGACCAGTTATTTGTACACTTTTAACCTCAATTGCTGTTCAGCAAAGACTTCAGATAAAGCTAAAATGTAATTTGGGATATTACGAATAATTCGTAGATTTATTAAAAATAAACCTTATGAGAGCAAGAATTATCACAATTAGCTTATTATGGACGTTAATATTGACAAATGTTATAAGCTTCGCGCAGAAATTACCAAACAAACAAGAAACCAGTATTTATGCGCCTGTTAACATAAAGATAGATGGTAAAATTACCGAATGGGGTAATTTCCAGGCTTACAACTCGGCAACTGAAATATCGTATACAATGGCTAATGACAATGATAAATTGTATTTTATTTGCAGTGCAACCCAGCCGGAAGTTATACAGAAAATTATAGAAGGCGGTATTACCTTATCAATCAGTCCTGCCGATAAAAAATCAGTAATTGAACCAGTGACTATAACTTACCCGGTAGTACCCTGGGCAAATTCCCAGGTAGATTATGCCCTGCGTCCGTCCGGACCATTAACGAAGGCAACAGTATCATTGTTAAACAATAAGATCAGTGACCATCTCAAAAAAATTGAGATTAGTGGCGTTAAAGAATTTCCTGATGGTTCAATATCAGTTTATAATGATAAAGGGATAATAGGCGCCCATTATATTAGCAGCGATAAGGTTTACACTTACGAACTCGCTTTACCGTTAAGTTTAATTAGTGCGCAGATTAACGACCAAAACACATTTAACTATAAAGTTCAGGTAAATGATGGCATGGAAAGGAATAACGTTATAGTAGTAGGCGGCATGGGTAGCAATGGTTCTGCTTCGTCAAATCAAATTGCCCCAAACGGAGCAACTTATTTCAGCGCATCTTACACGTTAAAGCGTAATTGATTTCGCAATAAATTACGACTATTCCATATAGAACTGACATTTGGGTTGGTATTATTTATTAAAACCTGCGCGCCTCAGCATTGTATAATTTATAAAGCATGTTGATATGAAAGCAGAAAATATATTATTGCCGGGAATAACAGGCACTACCTTTATGACCATATTTAGCCAGGTTATTGGCGAAATAGCAGAAGAAAATTTTAGCGAACCCGATCTGCTGGCCGAACTTTATCACCGTCTGCAGCCCGGAAAAGATAAAGCAACAGCAAAAATTGCCGGCTGGCTGGGGCACTATGCCGTAGGAACACTCTTTAGTACCGCATACAACATTTTATGGAGTAATAAACTGGTAAAAGCATCAGGTAAAAATGGGGTAGGACTGGGCATTATAAGTGGTGCTTTAGCCATTGCAGTATGGAAGGCCACCTTTAAAATGCACCCTGTGCCGCCAGGTATTCACTTTAAAAAATATTATACCCAGCTATTTTTTGCACATATTGTTTTTGCGCTGTTTGCAACAGCGGCGTATCAGCA
>JAICMD010000151.1 GCA_025929405.1 Mucilaginibacter sp.
AGCTGGATAACCATTTTACGCCGCCGCGAAAACTATCGCAAAGCATTTGCCGGTTTTGATGTACAGAAAGTGGCCGCCTTTACCAACGAGGATGTGGAGCGGTTAATGCAGGATGCAGGCATCATCCGCAATCGCTTAAAAATATTGGCAACGATTACCAACGCGCAAAACTTTATTAAAGTTCAGCAAGAGTTTGGTACGTTTGATAAATACCTGTACAGCTTTATGCCAAATGGCAAACCAATCAACAATCACGATAACAAACTACCCGCCAGTACCCCAATATCGGATGCTATAAGTAAGGATATGAAAAAGCGCGGCTTCAAATTTTTTGGCACTACTATATGCTACGCGCACATGCAGGCCACTGGTATGGTGAATGATCATATTGATGAATGTGCGTTTAAATAACATACTCCTTTACTGTCATTCTGAGCGATAGCGAAGAATCTTATACACGCGACTAATCGGCTTCCGTGCCAAATGAATAGGATGCTTCACTATCGTTCAGCATGACAATTTGGTTTAGCTAAACCCGACATAAATTGTATTTTTGAAAATATCGGTGCAATTAAACCCATCGGTGCAATCAATACAATGAAAAAACTATTTCTTTTGGATGGCATGGCCCTTATTTATAGGGCGCATTTTGCTTTAAGTAAAACGCCGCGCTTTACTTCGGGCGGATTAAATACTTCGGCGGTTATGGGCTTTACCAATACCCTGCTGGATGTGCTTAAAAAAGAAAAGCCAACACACATGGCCGTGGTTTTTGATACCGATGCACCCACCGAGCGCCATACTGATTTTGCAGGCTACAAAGCCCATCGCGAAAGCATGCCCGAGGATCTGGCTAAGGCTCTGCCTTATGTTATAAAACTGATCTTAGGCTTTAATATTCCTGTAATTACCTCTGACGGTTACGAAGCTGATGACATCATCGGCACCCTTGCCAAAAAAGCCGAACAAAAAGGTTACCAGGTATATTGTATGACGCCTGATAAGGATTTTGGGCAACTGGTATCTGATAATATCTTCATTTACAAACCTGCACGTATGGGTAACGAGATGGAGATATTGGGCGTTAAGGAGATATTGCAAAAGTGGGAAGTTGAACGCCCCGAGCAGGTGATAGATATTTTAGGTTTATGGGGTGACGCTGTGGATGGTATACCGGGAATACCCGGTGTTGGCGAAAAGACTGCCAAACAACTCATTAAACAATACGGATCAGTTGAAAAGATAATTGAAAATGCGCACGAGCTAAAAGGTAAACTGCAGGAAAATGTGATGAACTTTGCCGAGCAGGGCATCCTGTCAAAAAAGCTGGCCACCATATTATTGAATGTTCCTGTTGAACTTGACGAAGCCGGTTTAGAAATTTGCGCCCCAAGTAAGGACCTGTTAGAGCCATTGTTTGCCGAACTGGAATTTAGGACGTTGGGCAAGCGTGTGTTTGGGGATGATTTCAGCATTACCGAATTTAAATCGGTAGGGGTGCAAACCGATTTGTTTGGTAACGAAGTAGCCAGCGGCCGTACCACCATGACGGTTGACGTAACCGATATTGCCGAGCCGGAATTTACCCAGGTATCAAAGAACATTAATAACGTTGAACATAATTACTACCTGGCCGATACTAAAGAAAAGCGTGCCGAACTCATCGCGCAGCTAAAACAACAGCAAAGCTTTTGTTTTGACACCGAAACCACCGGCACCGATGCCAATAACTGCGAGTTGGTGGGCCTGTCATTCTCCATAAAACCTACCGAGGGCTGGTATATACCCGTGCCTGCAAGTGAGGAAGAAACCCGCGGCATTGTAAATGAATTTAAGGAGGTTTTTGAAAACCCGGCCATTAGTAAAATAGGCCAAAACCTGAAGTTTGACATACTGATGCTGAAATGGTATGGCATTGACATGCAGGGCGACCTGTTTGATACCATGATGGCGCATTACATAATTGACCCGGACACCAGGCATAATATGGATATACTATCTGAAAATTACCTGGGTTATAAACCGGTATCAATAACCGAACTGATAGGGCCTAAAGGCAAGGGACAGGGCAGTATGCGTGATGTTGATATTGAAAAGATAAAGGAATATGCTGCTGAGGATGCCGATATTACCTTGCAGCTAAAAAATGTTTTTGAACCGCAGATAAAAAAGGTAGGCGCCGAAAAGCTGTTGCACGAGGTTGAGAATCCGCTGATATATGTTTTGGCTGATATTGAATATGAAGGTGTGCGTATTGACCATGATACATTACGTGAATTTTCAAAGGAGCTGGAAACAGATATCAGCAAACTGGAAAAAACAGTTTATGAAAAAGCGGGTGTACGTTTTAATATTGCGTCGCCAAAGCAATTGGGCGAAGTGTTGTTTGAAAAGTTAATGCTTGACCCTAAAGCCAAAAAAACCAAAACCGGCCAATACCAAACCGGCGAAGATGTGCTGCTATCGTTAGCTTCAAAAAGCGATATTGTTCGTGATATTTTGGATTACCGCCAGTTGCAAAAGCTAAAATCAACCTATGTGGATGCGCTGCCGCAAATGGTAAATGCCAAAACGGGACGAGTGCATACCAGCTATAACCAAGCGGTGGCGGCAACCGGGCGTTTAAGCTCAACTAATCCTAACCTGCAAAATATACCTATTCGTACCGAGCGGGGCCGTGAGGTGCGCAAGGCTTTTATTCCCAGAGATAACGACCACACTATTGTCTCTGCCGATTACTCGCAGATAGAACTGCGCATAATTGCCGAAATAAGCAAGGATGCCAATATGATGGATGCTTTTGTAAAAGATTTAGATATACATACCGCAACAGCCGCTAATGTTTATGGCGTGAGTTTATTAGAGGTAACAAGCGACCAGCGCCGAAATGCCAAGGCTGTAAACTTTGGTATCATTTACGGTCAGTCGGCCTTTGGGTTATCGCAAAACCTGGGCATACCGCGTAAGGAAGCTGCCGAAATTATTGAGAACTACTTTTTACAATATCCCGGCATTAAACAGTACATGAGCGATACCATGAACTTTGCCCGCGAAAATGGCTATGTAACCACGCTAATGGGCAGGCGCAGGTATTTAAGGGATATTAACTCGGCCAACCAAACGGTACGCGGCTTTGCTGAGCGAAATGCTATTAATGCGCCTATACAAGGCTCGGCAGCGGATATGGTTAAGATAGCCATGATCAATATCCATAAAGAATTTAAGGCCCAAAAACTGGCCGCCCGCATGACTATGCAGGTACATGACGAGTTGGTGTTTGATGTGCCCAATAACGAGCTGGAAATTGTAAAGCCCATCATTATGCACAATATGAAAACCGCTATAAAAACCGAAGTGCCAATTATGGTTGAGATAGGCACAGGATTAAACTGGCTGGAGGCGCATTAATTATGGAAAACGAAGCCTGCCTCGAAAATAATAAACTGATATAATTGTTAAATATCCCCCGCTGTCCGAAGTCAGAGACTTCGGACAGCGCACATTATATCTATTGTCATCCTAAGCGCAGCGAGAATACAAATATTACTTGATTGCGTAATCAGCGGCCCAGTTGCTGCTGATAACACCTGAATAGGAATAAAGTGATGCTCCATTACTATCCAAAACTTCGGCTTTTATAGCTTTATTACCTGCCGGGCAAACGGCTAATTTAATAGGCAATCCGGCTGCAGGCATATATTTAAGTACGCCTACGCCATTAGCATTAAACAGGAATGGTATGGTTTGGGTGCCGATAGTGGCAAGTGCGGTACAATCGGTGCAGGTAACTTTTATCACGGCAGTACCTGTTGTGCCATTATACCAGTAATTAGGGTTTGAAGTATCGGTATCTGAAATAATATCACTGCTTTTTACAGAATCAACCTTAACTGCCGAAATGATATTTTTAACTGAGTCTGTTTTCGTAGCGCTTTTAGTAATTGTTACAGGTGCAACATACCCTTTTGTACAACTTGTAAATATTAAAGCAATAAATACTACGTATAGCAGTCGCATAGTTAAATAGTTCGTTTTAGTGACCGGGCTTTCGTTTTAAGTAAAAAGCTTACTCGCCTTTACGCAAAAAGCAAACCAGCTTAAAACAAAGCGGAATGATTTGAATACACTGTAATGTTGGGGAATTATTTCCCCCGGCTGCGGGGAAAGTTTGCCATTGACATTGTTGTAAGTAATCTTATAAATTAAAAACATTAGGACAGGGCATTGTGCCTGCATATTTGTTTACTGTACTTTTGGAGACGTTTAACAGCTTACTTATTTCGCGCCGACTTATTTTCTGCCCTTGTTGTGTTGTCAGCAACAAGCAATAATGTATTAATATTTATGGGAAGTCGGGTAGTCATCCGGATTATTGGTGCCAACACCAACAATGGCGCATCTTGCATATTTATTTACCGTGCTTTTGGAGATATTTAACAGCTTACTTATTTCGCGCTGACTTAGGTTTTTAACGGTAAGCGCTTTTATCTTTTCCAGCAAAACCTCTTTTTCCATTGCGGGAGTTTGCAATAACTGATGCTCTGTTGCATAACCCTCAAACTCAAAGCGCAAAAAATCGTCGGTCTTTTTTATACGGCAAAGGCATACATTATTTGTCCCGTAAACCTCGCCTGTTCCGCGCTGCTTTATCTGCTTTAAATATTGCAGGTTATTATCAATATAGCTACGGCCAATGGCAAAGGCGCTATCGCAAAAATTAATAAGCATTTTGCTGCCCTGCAGGTCGTTTATGCTGATAGGTTTTGCGGGGCCGCGTTTGGGAGTGTGGGCCAGCACTAATACAGATAAGTTAAATTTGCTTTTAAGTGCTTTTAAATGCTTCATCAGCGGCAAGGCATCTTCGGCGCGTTCGGTACCTTTACGCAGGCAGGTTATGTTGTCAATTATTAAAATATCAGCACCGGTGCTCTTAACGGCATATTCGATAGCGCTATTCACATATTCCTCATAGTTTCTAAAATCCAGGGGCATATCGGCGTTAGGATTAAACTCGGCTCTGAAAAATCCATTGCCGAAATCATACGTATTGGCCCCATTGCTGTAACGGAGGCTAAACTGCTTGCCTGATAGTTCAAAATCCACGTATAAAACATTGGCAGGATCGGCATGTACGGCAAAGGGTGATATAGGTTCGGTACGGGTAAGGCTGTTGCCAATTTGTACGGCCAGTATTGATTTGCCGGCGTTGGTATCGGCAAATAAAATGCATAATTCATTTTCATGCCAAAACTCGCCAAAAAGCATTTTGGGCATGGGTTGGCTCCTGGAGGCTTCGAGCCATTGGTTGCCCGTGCGTATCGTAAACATATTACGGCCAGGCTCTTTGTCTGGAACCAAGCCGTGCTTGCCCGCCTTATGTACCCTTTCGGCATACTGACGCTGTTCCATACGTATTTCTTCAATAAACCAGGGTCGCTCTGCGGTGTGATAACTCATAATAAAGACAGTTTTAAACGGTATTTATACAAAAATACCGGGCAATGCCTTTAGGTATGGTGACATTGTTTTGTCACTGTACCACGGGTGTCCGCGATAAAAAAATGAAAAATCGGATCTTTTGTCACTATAAGTATTTGACTTAAAGGAAAATATAACGGTTAATTCACTGACAAACTGTACCACGCTTGTACCACGGTGTCCGCGCTTGCGCGGACGCGGACAGTGGTACATCCGCTAAACAATAGCAGCGATAACTTGTTGATATTAAGGTAAATGTTAACAAATAAATTATACCGGCTTTATATTTATATGGCCGGATATGCTTTATCTTTAGTAAACCCATTAAAAGGTTTGTTAACATTTAAATAAACAGCTTTATGACATGGAGAAAATTTAGTGGCGAGATTATCCAATCGCCAATTATTGAAGAGGTAGAGCAAGCCATTGAACGCGAAAGTTTGTTGGGAAATAAACTTAAAGTTTGCATCGGTACCGACTCGCAGGTAAAAGGTAATATTACCGATTTTGCTACCGTAATTGTGTTTTTACGCGAGCAGCGCGGTGGGTTTATGTTTATCCACCAGGAACGTACCTCGCAAAAAATGAGCATTAAGGAACGTATGCTTAGCGAAGTACAAAAGTCAATTGAAACAGCCTACACACTTTGCGACCTGCTTGACCTGTATGATGTTGACCTGGAAGTACACGCCGACATTAATACTAACCCTCAGTTTAAATCAAACCAGGCCCTGCACGAGGCTATGGGTTATATTTTAAGCATGGGTTTTGTATTTAAAGCCAAACCCGAAGCTTTTGCAAGCTCATACTGCGCAAATAAAATAGTGCAGTAACTTACGTATAAATTTTTTGTAAACGCAGCTATTTGCTGCGTAATGGCACCCCTTCCTTTTATAATTCCTAAACCGTGTAAGCTTTTTACAAACATTATTTGCTGCTTTTTATTTTACAGGTGTGAAAACTTATACATTAAATTTTGAGCAGAAACTTCCGATACCCTTAGCCGAAGCATGGGACTTTTTTTCATCGCCTTTAAACCTGGCTAAAATTACGCCTGATGATATGAAGTTTAATGTTACATCAAACTATACTGCTGATACCAAAATATATCCCGGTATGCTGATTACTTACAAGGTATCGCCATTGTTTGGCATTAAGCTAAATTGGGTAACCGAAATAACCAATATAAAAGACCAGGAATATTTTATTGATGAACAGCGTTTTGGTCCATACGCGCTATGGCACCACGAACATCATTTTGAAGCTATAAAAAACGGCGTTAAAATGACCGATAATTTAACTTATGGTATACCATACGGGATTATAGGAAGGCTGGCGAACACTATATTAGTGGCCAAAAAAGTGAAGGAAATATTTGATTACCGTAAAAAAGCCATAAATGATCTGTTTGGTGCTTACCGGGAATCATAATGCTGAACCTTGTATAGCACCCCTGTCGGCAATACGCTTATCAATATAATATTGAATTTCTGATTTTTTGAGTTGCCAGTTTGGCGCTATCAATAATTCCCGGTCAGACAGGCCAAACAAGCGCTGTATCACAATATCGGGACGCACCAGGGGTAAAAGCTCACACAAAAAATCAGCGTACTCATCAAGCGTAAAAACCTTAAACGGCTCGCGTTTATATTTTACACCCATAACCGAGCCTTCCACAATATGCAAGTGATGAAACTTAACAAATTTTATTTGCGGGAAACGGTTTATCTCGTCGGCATAGCGCAGCATCATATCGTGTGTTTCCCAGGGGAAACCAAATATGGTATGCACGCAAACATCAAGCTTGCTGTTTTTTACCAAATTAAGGGCATTAATCAATTCTTCATGTGTACAACCGCGGTTTATCTGGCTAAGGGTATCATTATAAATTGATTCCATACCCATTTCCAGGTCAACATCAAAACGGTCGGTATAGCTTTCTAAAAGCGCAATTTTTTCTGCATCAATACAATCGGGCCGGGTACCAACAGAAAGGCCTACAATATCTTCATTACCATAGCTTAACGCCTCGTCATACATCATTTTTAAATAATGTGCGGGGGCATAAGTATTGGTGTTGGGTTGAAAATAAATAATAAATTTATCTGCACGGTTACCGGTGCGGGCACGCTCCATGCCTTGTATAACCTGCTCGCGTATGGATGGGTTTTTACGGGATACCGAAGGTGTAAATGAATCTACATTACAATAGGTGCAGCCGCCATAGCCTTTTGAACCATCGCGGTTAGGGCAGGTAAAGCCACCATCAATTATAACTTTAAAAACGCGCTGTCCGTTATATTTTTGGCGCAGCCATGCCCCGTAATTGTTATAGTTTTTGGTGCCCTCTTTAACCTGTATATCTGTAGCTTGCATTGCTGCAAAGATACAAATATTGTAATAGCTGTATTGAGTTAGACTTTTTTATATAATCAAACTGTTTTAAAGTTTAACTAATTCAATAAAAGTTTGCTTAGCGTAAAATTGTTTAAAATACAGTATTTTATTTAGTATATTAAATTTATTATATTTACTTATGCAAAATAAAGTATTGTAATTACAGAAATATGCCGGCAGAGAAAATAACAGTACTGTACGTAGATGACGAAGAAAACAACCTGTTTTCTTTCAAGGCTACGTTTCGCATAAAGTATAATGTGTATACTGCTTTAA
>JAICMD010000278.1 GCA_025929405.1 Mucilaginibacter sp.
ACTTTTGAGCGGTCGTTTACCAGCGTAGTAGTGCCATATAGCGAAGTGTTAACGGTATCGCCAAAGCCCCTGTAATCAGGTGTATAAGGTTTGCCCGCTAATGCGTCTTTGGCCGGTGCAGTAGCTGCGGTTGCAGGTGCACCATTTGTAGCTGGTGCCGTTCCTTGTGGCGTACCTTGTTGCGATGCAAGCAATTCGGCATACGTCATTTTTTTGTTTGATTTTGCAGGATCCTTTATAGGCCTGCCATATTTGTCTTTTGCGTAAAGCCCTTTTGAGGCATCTGCCAATCTTTTATTAGTAAACTCATTACCGCGGAAAGGGTTAAAATCGTCTGATTCTTCTGATGAACCCTGGCGATAAGTATCCTCTACCCATTCATTCACGTTGCCGGCCATATTATATAAACCAAAATCATTAGGCTGGTATGATCTTACCGGGGCGGTAATATCGGCCTTATCATTCAGGTAACCGCCAACACCGGCGTTATCGCCCAGGCCACGTTTAAAGTTGGCCAGCATTAAGCCACGGGTTTTCTTTTTAGGCGAGCGTGTGCCTAAGCCATTCCAGGGATAAACCTTACCATCATTTATATTTTCATACTGGGTATTTCCAGCTAATGATAAAGCTGCATATTCCCATTCAGCTTCTGATGGTAAACGGTAGGCAGGTTTTAAAATACCATCTTCCATACGTGCGGGCCTTACGGCTTTTTTAGCGCCCTGGGCTGGTTTGCCGCTAAGGTCGGTTAGCATTTTTTTGCCATCAATACCAGTGCCTCTGTATTGGTTATTCAAATACATATCGGTATTAAATGGTGTATTGGCTGGCGTACCCGCTGCGGCAGCACCTGCAGCAGCAGTAGCGCCGGTATTACCCTTTGCTTTTTGTTTGGGTGTGGTTAAAAGTCCTTTTTCCTGTAAAATATTTTCGTTTACACGGTCGGTACGCCATTGGCAATAGTCCTGCGCTTGGTCCCAGCTAACACCTACTACGGGGTAATCCTGAAAAGCAGGATGGCGTAAATAATTGTCAACATACGGCTCGTTGTATGATAGCGGACTGCGCCATACCAGTGTATCAGGCAACGCATTATAATATAGCTCGCGATCTTCGGGGAAGGTCATGCTAATCCAGTGCAAATAATCTATCCAATCCTGGTTTGAAACCTCAGTTTCGTCCATATAAAAAGATGGGATAGTTTTACGGGTGCGTACATTGTTATACTCATAGCTAACATCCTGATCGGCACTGCCGCCCATTACAAATGTACCGCCTTCAATAGCAACTAAACCAGGGCCGGGGGCGGGATGTGTTTGTCTGAACTTAACATAACCACCATTATTTTTATCGTTGTAACGAATACCGGTTTTTTGCGATTGTTGATGTTTACTACAGCTGCTTAATATCCCTGCCACACACAACAGCACAACAGCACCGTTAGTAAAAAGTATTTTCATATTTTTACAATTAAATATTATACGGGTAAATTTAAAAAAAAATCCAACAAACACTAAAACGTTTGTTAGTTATAAAACTTATAGTATTTGTCTGTTAAACGAAAACAGACCCAATCAAGTTGCAATTTATTTATTATAAACGTTAAAAAATTTTAAGTTTTTAATAGGGTATATAAATTAAACTATATTTATCGGCAAATAACAATTGATAATGAAGTTATTCTACATAAAAGCAATACTGTTTTTTACTTTTTTAGAAATTCCTTACCTGGTTATTGCGCAAACCAATGCCAATGGCAGCGGGGGGAATGCCATACCTACAGCGGTACCTTTTTTAAACATTTCGCCCGATTCGCGTTCGGGCGCTATGGGCGATGCAGGGGTTGCCATATCGCCTGATGCCAATGCCAATTTCTGGAATCCGGCCAAACTTACGTTTATAGAAAATAACGATGAGTTTTATGTTTCCTACAGCCCCTGGATGCGCAATTTCGTGTCGGATATGAACCTGAGCTACCTTAGTTTTGCGCACAGGGTTGATAATCGTAACTCCATTGGCGCATCACTGCGTTATTTTAATTTGGGGTCGATACAGCTAATTGATGCTAACCAGATAGATCAGGGCACTTATAAACCAAGCGAAGTAGCGTTTGATGTTTCATTTTCACGAAAATTCGGCGATAATTTTTCATTAGGATTAACGGGCCGCTATATCCATTCGGATCTGTCCAGCCAATCATTCGCCACAGGCTCAACCCAATCAACCAAACCTGCCAATGCTTTTGCTGCCGATATATCATTGTATTACCGTAAAGAGACACAGCAATTTGGCGTACCGGCATTATTTGCCTTTGGTACCAATATTTCTAACCTGGGTTCAAAGATCAGTTATACCGATAATGGGCCGCAGTATTTTTTGCCGGCCAACTTAAAAATCGGCGCAGCGAATACCTGGACGCTTGATGCCCTTAACCAGATAACCTTTGCTTTTGATATTAATAAATTACTGGTACCTACACCTCCTATAAGAGATGCCAACGGTAATATTATTCAAGGCAAGGATGATAACAGATCAGTACCGGCAGGTATTTTTGGCTCGTTTACTGATGCACCGGGCGGATTTAAAGAAGAGTTACAGGAAATTACTTTTTCGCCCGCGGTTGAATATGCTTACAACAAGCAGCTTTTTTTAAGGGCCGGATATTTTGGCGAGAGTGCAAATAAAGGTAACCGACAGTATTTTACCATGGGCGTTGGCTTTAAATACCTGTATTACGGATTTGATTTTTCGTACCTGGTAGCGCAACAAAAAAATAGTCCGCTGGCCAATACGCTTCGCTTTTCATTATCCATAAACTTTGGCAGTACAACCGGTACCACTGCCCAGGCACCTGACGAAGAATAATGGGAAAAATAAGGGTAGGTTTTGGGTTTGATGTACATCAGCTAAAAGCAAATCATCCATTTATTTTGGGTGGGGTTAACCTGGAACACCATTCGGGCGCGTACGGGCATTCGGATGCTGATGTTTTATTACATGCTATTTGCGATGCCTTACTTGGCGCTGCCAACTTGCGCGATATAGGCTTTCATTTTTCAAATACCGATGACAGGTGGAAAGGCATTAGCAGCCTGGTGTTGTTGCAGCATGTTGTTAACTTATTAAAAGATAAAGGTTGGGGCATAGGCAATATTGATGCAATGGTATGTTTGGAAGCGCCCAAAATAAATCCCCACATCCCGGCCATGAAAACCCACATTGCCAAAGCCGCCGGAATAGACGAGGACGATATTTCTATCAAAGCCACCACCAACGAAAAACTGGGTTTTATAGGCCGCCAGGAAGGCGTAGTTGCCTATGCGGTTTGTTTGATTGAGAGGCTATAAATAAACTATCTTGTCATTCTGAGCGATAGCGAAGAATCTTAACCGTTGATAGGCAACTACGATTATTTGTAAAAGGGATAAGATGCTTCGTTCCTCAGCATGACAAATGATTATTAAAAAATTTACTTGTCATTCTGAACGGAGTGAAGAATCTTATTCAATCGATAGATACTCGCGGGATATGTAACAGGATAAGATGCTCGTTCCTCAGCATTGACAGTTAATAAATAAAAATTATCTTGTCATTCTGAGCGATAGCGAAGAATCTTATTCAATTGATAGGTAGCTGCGGGTTATGCAAATGGGATAAGATGCTTCGTTCCTCAGCATGACAAATAATTATTAAAAAATTTACTTGTCATTCTGGATGGAGTGAAGAATCTTATTCAATCGATAGATACTCGCGGGATATGTAACAGGATAAGATGCTTCGTTCCTCAGCATGACAAGTGAAAATGGATACTCCCTACTCCCTACTGCCCACTAACCTTCACGTTTCCTGTACGTTTTATGGCTCCCCAGGGGTTAAGTTCGCCTTTTAATGCTTTACGGATGGCTTTAAACAGGATGTAATACATTAGCTGCCGCCATACGAACCGCTGCGGAATAATGTAAACCAGCTTCTTATAATCCTCTTTTTCCATACGGAAAGCCAGTATAGCCACCAGGAAATCGATAAGTACAAATGCCAGATAATAAACTAATATTTTTAACGGGTTATCGCTAAACAGGCCCACTATCATCATTAAATCGGCAAGGGGAGAAAACTGTGGCAGTATGATCTGGAAAATTAGGATGTTAGGCATGCCAACC
>JAICMD010000059.1 GCA_025929405.1 Mucilaginibacter sp.
AGTCATCTCAAAATTAAGGAATAAAAAACGTAAGTAAAGCCCCCTGCCCATCAGGGGCTAAACTTTTAATACAGATTATGGTTTCCTTAAAATTTCACGAAAAAGAATACAGCTTATTTGGCATTGCGCAAGTTTTTGCTACTTTTGCCGTCCTGTATCAGTAGGCAGTTAATAGTTTACAGTTGGCAGCAGGTAACTGCAATTGCCAACCGCCACTGCAAACTCAAAAAGGGGGATTAGCTCAGCTGGCTAGAGCGCTTGCATGGCATGCAAGAGGTCATCGGTTCGACTCCGATATTCTCCACTTAAATAAAAAGCCTGGTAATTTCTTACCGGGCTTTTTTGTTTAAAACTAAATCATCATCATTTTTATAATTCAAATCCAGTTGATCAGGGCAATCACGGAGATACAGCCCTTTGAACTTCCTGATTTTTTGAATCCTTGTTTACATTTTTAACTTTATTATTACCAAAGCTGTACGTTACCGAAACTAAAATATTTTGCAGCTTAGCGTTAAATGTTGATGTACTGTTATAATTAACATACCTCATTTGGCTAACAGTATAATTTTGTTTAAAAATATCAAGTACGGAAATCAGAAACGATAATTTTTTGTCCAGCGCGCTAAACCTGATGTTAGCACTCATATATCCAAAAGCTTTGGTTTGTTGAAATCCATCTTTTGAGGGAAAAAACTGATTATAACTGATGCTTAACAAGGTGGTTTTCTTTTTATTCAATGTAAATGTATTTCGTGTTCTTACAGAAGCCCCGTACCCTTCTGCATCGGGTACCTCCAAACTTGGCACATACGATTTGCTTTGATTGTAATTAATATTACCACTGCTGTATATGTTCCACCAATTAAACGGCTTGTATGTGTAACTTATATCTAAACCTATACGGTTTTTATTAAAGTAATTCTCAGGAAGCTGGTAATTTATCCCATCGGAAAAAAGAGAAACATAGCCCCTGCCCCCCAGCAACCGCGAACCTGAAAGAATAATAGATAAATTATTGTTGTACGTGTAGCTAATTTCTACATTATGCGAAAAGGAAGGTAATAAATATGCATTGCCCGAAGTATAGGAATAAACACCCGAATAATATCTGAATGGGTTAAGATCATAAAAACCGGGCCTTTCAATTCTTTCGGAGTAGGCTAGGGCAAAAGTATTTTTGGGGTTATAATTATATAAAAGATAAGCAGTAGGGAAAAGTCTTCCGTAAGTTGTATCAGTAGTTAAGTTTAAGGTTGGCGAATATCCCTTTAATGATGTGTTTTCATATCTTAAACCAACTTTGGCCGACCATTTTTTATTAAATTCAGTTTCTGCTGATATGTATAGGGCCGACGTTTTTTCAGTGTACTCAAAATCGTTTGTCCCCGAAACATCCAGGGTTAATTGATTGGAGTTGATATTATCAAATAGTTTTAAAGCTGTTTGATTATTTATAGAAGTATAGGCTCCGCCTGTTTCAATTTTTTGCAAAATGGAACGGCAGTTCAAAATCAGCGAATATTGAATTGATGCGATAATTATTATCCGCAACATTCAGTATCCCATTATTTTTTTCAGACAGGTTTGATGCAATTAAAGAATTGATATTATTGGTTGACGAATTAGTATTTAACGAATAATTGTAAGTCAATTCCATTTTCTTTCCCTTCCCATCCATATTATAGTCGTAATAGGCAGATGCGGCTGTAGCCCTGGGTTGTTGTATAAAAACAGAATTTGAATTTACAGTTGAATCAACTACATTATTAGCTTTTTTAATATAGTTACTGTTCGCGGTATAATTACTGGTGCTGTTTAAATAGCTATAGTTAAGTGTACCGCCTATTTCCATTCTGCTATTAAGCTTATATTTCAATACACCATTAAAGGATAAACTATTACTGTTGTAAACAGTATTTTTTGAAGTATTTAAACTGTTACCTGTAAAATCATAAAGCGTACTCTGTTCATTTACATTTTTAGTGGGATTATTTGTGACACTAACAGAAGCTTCTAATTTTTTTGATTGGTAATTGATATTGCCCGACTGAGAAGATGAGGCATAAATTCTTTGAATATAGGTTGAGTTTACCGAGCCTTTCCAACCAAGCGAAGGATTTCTTTTTAAAATAATATTTATCATCCCGCTGTTGCCTTCTGCGCTGTATTTTGATGGCGGTATTGGTATAATTTCAATGCGCGCAATATCGTCCGAGCGCAAAGTGCTAAGCTTGTTTTTTACATCTTCGTCCGAAAGGTTTAAAATACGCCCATCTATCATTACGCGCAAAGCATTTTTGCCGGTCATCTTAATAAAACCATTGTCTGTAACTTCAATTCTTGGCGTTTCTCTTAGCACATCAATGGCATTTACGCCTGTACTGAGCATGCTATTTTCCACATTAAATACCATTCTGTCTATCGTATACTCAATTAAAGGTTTTTTGCCAACTACCGTCACCTGCTTTAATTGCGTCGAAACTGTAGCAAGTATAATATCAGGAAGTTGCACAATTGCTTTTTCTGACAAGGTTAACCCAACAGATAAGCTATCCATACTCACTGCTGATATATTGATAATGTAATCGCCTTTTTCCTGAATAGCCAATTTAAAATATCCCCCGGTATCTGCCTGGCTTGTCTGAATTTTTTGATTATTATCTGCCTTCAGGATGCTGATTGTGGCAAATGCAACAGCTTTATGATTTACATCTACAACACGGCCCTCAATTGCGTATGCAGTTTGTTGTTTACTGCGTTCGATTAATATGTTACCATCAATTTGCCGGAAAGAAAAAAAAGTATTGTTTAACAACTCATTCAATGTTTGTTCTATTGTTCTTGTCTCAACAGACATATTGAGCCGATTAATAGCTTTGATATCTGCTTTCCGATAATAAAACCTTAGAGACGTTTGATGTTCAATTCTTTTTAGTGCGGTTACCAGGTCATCGTCTTTAAGACCAATGGTTACCTTATCATTGCGCATATCCTGCCCCTTGCCTGAAGTAGCCATTAGCACCTGGAATGTGGTTAATAATATTATAGTTACTATCCCGCTTATACGCATTAATTGACGGATTAAAAAATTACCGGTTAGTAAGGCATACAATGCCCCCGTTTTCCGCATCATTGCAGAAATTTTCATACTTTTAACTGTTTTAAGTGATTACCAAATGATTTAAAACCCCGGTTTCCGGGAAACCTGTAAGCCGGTAGCCGCCGGCTTGCAGGTTATTGCTGTTTATCCTGCCTTGAGTACAAATCAGCCTTTAGTCTTTTTATTTTTTATTCATATTATAGTTAATTACATCCGGCACCATCAATTAGTACACTGCCATCCGCTTGTGTTTGATACGTTGCATTATTAAAGGCACAGATCACCTTCAATATCTTATCTAGTTTTTCGCCTTTAAGAACAGTACCCGTAAACCGGCAATCCTTTATTTTATCGTTAGTGAAATTGATTTTCACACCAAAACGTTGCTGTAATTGCGAAGCTGCTTCGGTAAAAGTGATATCTTCAAAATGTAATTCAGCTTTTTGCCAGGCGATAGTGCGATTAGCATCCACTTCGGTTTGAATGGACTTGTTATCCAATAAATTAAAACTGATTTGCTGGTTGGGGGTAATAACGCCCAATTGCTTACTGCCATTAGCAACACTAACCTTTCCGCGTGTTACGGTTACTGTAATAGTGTGATTGTTTTTATCTTCCTTGATATTAAAAGCTGTGCCCAAAACGGTAGTAATTATTTTTCCGGTGTGAATAATAAATGCCCTGTTTACATCATGCTGAATATCGAAATAAGCCTCTCCGGAAAGATAGACCTCCCTCGTTTTTTCGTTAAATTGTTTAGGATATTTTAATTGGGAGCTTGCGTTAATCCAAACCTTACTTCCATCAGGTAAAGTAATTTGTTTTTGCTGGTTTACAGGAACCGTGAGTGCGGTTAACTGTGCCGGATGCAAATAGTTTTGCAATGAAGGCCATGCCAGATATAGCGTGAAACAAATAGCCAAAACTGCTGCAACGGCAGCAATGCTTCGCCATAAAAGCTTGCGTTGCGGCATAACAACTATTTTCGGCTCATTAGCCTTGATACTATCCTGTATTTCGCCAAATACATCTGCCAGCCATTGGTCTTTACGGTTTTGACTAAATTGCTGCCACTCAGACTGAGGGTTGCTATTTTCCTGTAGCCAGGTCTCAACCAATTTATTTTCTGCCTGCGATGTTTCGCCCTTCAGATAACGATCCAACAAGGCTTCTATAATATTCCGGTCCATTTTATAGAAATTTAACAGTAGTCGGATAAACTGCCGTTTAGTACTATAAGAAAATGAAATATTTTTGATGAGGTTACATCAGACTTAAGATAACCACCAAAGCAGATAAACTGAAGCAGATATTATTGATAGTGATTTCCTGATATGCGTTAAAGCGGTAGATAATTGATTTTTCACTGTCTGCTCCGATAATTTAAGCTTTTCTGCAATTTCAGCAATGCTTAAATTTTCTTCCCTGCTTAAACGATATATCTCCTTTATCTTAGGAGATAATTCATCAACAGCGTTTTTAATAGCCTGCTGAAGTTCATCAGCAGCCATTTGTTGCTCAATGCTGGGTTGATAAACGTTTGCTAATGCCTGCAGCATTACGGCATATTCTTCGCGGGTAATATTCTTACGTATTTTATCAATAATACGGTACCGGGTAATCGTAAACAGGTAGGCTTTTAAATTGGAGGTAATATTTAATTGCTCCCTATCTTCCCAAAGCTTAACAAAAAGGTCGTGAATAATATCCTGCGCGTCTTCCAGGCTAAATAATTTTGATGCGGTAAAATCTGTAAGGGTTGTGGCATACCTGTTGTAAATTTCGGCAAAGGCGGCCTCATCATCTCTCTTTAAAAGATCAATTAATTGCAAATCGGTTAAAGTATTGTATACCATTTATCGTGAAAACGAAAATACTATTAACTATATATACTTTGAGCCGGATTAATAAATTATTCCACACACAACTCTACTTTAATATTTAGTCATCAAAAGCGAAGCGGATAAGTATTATCACTTTAACACTAGCATTATTAAAATTTTATTGCCTCAATGCCACAGTTTTTATATCTTTAAATCTATGGCTAATACCGTATGCACCCACATTGATGCAATAACCGAACTTAAAGAACCCCAGGACTACGTTTGCGAAGAATGTATAAAACAAGGCGGCAACTGGGTACATCTGCGCACCTGCCAAACTTGCGGCGTAACCTTATGTTGTGATAGTTCGCCGCAAACGCACATGACCAAACATTACCACGCTACCCAGCACCCTGTAATAATTTCGGCCGAGCCTGGCGAACGCTGGTTATATTGCTATGCTGATGAAGCTTTTGCTCAATATTAATACCATATCCTATGAAAAACAACTGGCCCCTTTTAAACTTTGCCGAATTAAAAGATACTGTTGCCACCGTTCAGTTATTTACGCAGATAGTTGGTAAAATACGCCTGGTAAAAATGCCCTGGCTAAACCATTCATGGCACGTTACTTTATATGTATCGGCCACCGGATTAACTACGGGCAGCATTCCATATAATGATGGCTCTTTTCAGATAGATTTTGATTTTATCAACCATCAATTAATTATCAGTTCAAGCGCAGGCAAGCGTGAACAGTTTGAACTTAAAAATCAATCCGTCGCCTCGTTTTATGAAACAGTGTTTCAAAAATTAAAATTGATGGGTATTGATGTAACCATCTATCCCAAACCAAACGAATTGGACCACGACACGCCTTTTTACGAGGACAAGGCACATAGTACTTACAACCCACAACAGATCAATTTATTTTGGCAGGCACTGGTAAAAATTGATAATGTGTTTACCCGCTTCAGGGCAGGCTTTAAAGGCAAATGCAGCCCGGTACACTTTTTTTGGGGAGCATTTGACTTGGCGGTTACCCGCTTTTCGGGCCGACCGGCACCAAAGCATCCCGGAGGGGCACCTAATATGCCTGATGACGTAATGCAGGAAGCATACTCGCACGAGGTAAGCAGTTGTGGGTTTTGGCCGGGAAGCGAGGCTTTTCCTAATCCTGCGTTTTATGCGTATTGCTATCCTACGCCCGATAGCTTCGGCAGCCAGCTCGTTAAACCTGCAGAAGCTTTTTACAGCAAAGAGATGGGCGAGTTTTTTTTATTATATGATGATGTAAGAAAAGCAGACGATCCGGAAAAATACCTGCTTGAGTTTTTGCAAACCACATACGATGCCGCAGCAAACACCGGAAATTGGGACAGGCATGCATTGGAGTGTGATTTTACCGGATATGAAAAACGCAGGTATACAATTCTAATAATATTCTAATCGGCATTTACGGATACTTATTATTAATTAGCAACTTTAAGGTTCAATATTTACTTTTACCGGTATTAACCAACATCACTATAAAAGCACAATGAAAAAAGTAATTCTTGTAACAGGAGCATCATCAGGTTTAGGCTTGGCCACTGCAACTGCCCTTGCTGCACAGGGCCATACCGTTTATGGCACCAGCCGCGATATTAAACGCATTAAGGATGTAACCTTTAACCCGGTTGAAATGGATGTTACTGATGATGCATCAGTTAACGCCGCTGTTGATAGAATAGTTAAAGCCGAAGGTAAGATTGATGTATTGGTTAACAATGCGGGTAACGGCATTACCGGTCCATTATATGCTATGCCTGTTGAATTGGCCAAAAAACAATTTGAAGTTAACTTTTTTGGCGTGGTGCGTGTTTGCAGTGCGGTGCTTCCGGGTATGATAGAAAAAAAACAAGGTTTAGTAATTAATATCAGTTCGTTAGCAGGCCTATTTGGTTTGCCTTATCAGGGATTGTATAGCGCATAAAATTTGCTATTGAAGGCTATTCAGAAAGCTTGCGTATGGAGTTACAAAATACCGGCGTAAAAGTAACGGTGCTAAACCCCGGCGATTTTAAAACTGATTTTACCGGCAACCGCGAAAAAGCGCCATTCACTTTAAATAATAAAAAATTAAAAGGTGAATTTGAAGCTGCCGTAGCCGCAATGGAAAAAGATGAAAGCATTGGCGCCAATCCTGATAAACTGGCAGCGCAAATTTGTAAGATAGTTGAAAAATCAAAACCGGCACATAGCTATTTAGTGGGCGCCATTGGTCAAACCATAGTACCTACACTTAAAGCTATTTTACCCGGTAATATATTTGTGAAATTAATGAACGATCATTACGGGATTAAATAACTATATTCTCTCCTCTTTTAAACAGAAAAGCTATAACTGCAGTTATAGCTTTTCTGTTTAATCTTTACTGCTAAACAGTCCTTAGTTTAATCTATTTATAACTTTCAACAAATCTTGCTCGGTATATTCTGCAGTTTGTATGGCGTTTATAAGTGGTGTATCATCCGGCCGGTATTTAATGCGTAACGCATGCAACTGCTTTTTATATTTAGTATCATACGCTTCGGTTAAGCCGGCTTTATTTTTAATGTTACTAACATATACATGATATATCAGTTCTGTTGGCGGCCCGGCTTTTTCGGCAATAAAAAACCTGTCTTTAATGGCATCCTTATAATGGAACAGTGTTAAATTTCTCCCTCTGGTTACTACCTGTAAAAAAATAGTATCCTTCCTAAATGTAGAATCAATGCCAATTGATAAGCTCGACAAATCCAACCTGTCCTGGCTTACCTTGCCTTTATACGTTTCATAGTTATTTATTCCCTTCACCCCAAAACCATTAATGCCCGTTGGTTTATATATTTCTACGGATGCATCAGCGTAATTTTTAAAATTTATTTTTTCAGGAGTATTCCAGCCTTTGTAAGCAACAAACCCGCGTACAGTATCACCTTGTTGGGTTAGTATATAACCGGGCTTATAGTTTGATTGTGCAAAAGCTAATGCTGGGAAGAAAATAAGTAGCGTAAAAATATATTTCATACAAATGATCTTAAAATTTAATAAACTTATCAATCTGCTCGTTAGTATATTTCAAAGTATCTTCTTTAAAAAAATCACCATCAGCATTCAGTTCATTTTTAATATTTGCTATATGCAGTTTTAACGATAGCACATTAAGATGCATATAATGACATACCCCGGTAAAATGGTCAACCCCCCTGATATTACCATACTTTCCTGATGATACCCCCACAAGCGCTGCCTTTTTATCATAAAAGCTTTCGGGAAACGAGCATGCATCAATAAAAACTTTCAACACACCCGGAAAACTGCCATTATATTCGGGGATGATAAAAATAAATTTATCAGCCTGATTAACAAGTTCTTGTATAGGCTCAAACGCTGCGCTGCGTTTGCCGTAAAGATCAGTTTTAATTAAATTATCAGGCAATTCAGACAATGACAACAGATCCGCTTCCACTCCTTTTTCTTTTATTTGTTTTTGATAATATTCGGCCACTTTAAGCGTGGTACTGCCGGGCCTGTTGGTTGCTGATATAATGAGCATTTTTTAATGATTGAATTAGTGAATTAGCGAATAAGTGATTAAATAATAAAGCGAAAAAAATATTCGCTAAATCAATAATTCACTAAATCACTAATTAAATTGTTTGTAAATAGCCAAAAACTGTGAATTTCTAAGTAGTTTAATTACCTATCTTAGCACCTGTTAAAAACTTTTTCCGAAGGTAGAAATTTTATATTTCTGTTTTCGTTGTTAAACACAGTTATAAATTATAGATATATATAATGAGTAAAATAATTGCATTAGCCAATCAAAAAGGTGGTGTAGGCAAAACTACCTCATCAATTAACCTGGCCGCAAGTTTGGCCGTTTTGGAGTACAGGACATTATTGGTTGATGCCGATCCGCAGGCTAATTCAACATCGGGAATTGGCTTTGACCCGCGCAATATTAAAAACAGCATTTACGAATGTATTATTAATGATATTGACCCGCTGGATGCTATCATCAAAACCGATACACCTAATCTTGATCTGCTGCCTGCGCATATTGACCTGGTAGGCGCCGAGATTGAAATGATAAACTTGGACAACCGCGAATACAAAATGAAAGCGGTTTTGGATAGCGTGAGCGATAAATATGATTTCATCATCATTGATTGTTCGCCATCATTGGGCTTAATAACTATCAATGCGCTTACTGCTGCAAACTCAGTTATCATCCCCGTACAGTGCGAATATTTTGCGTTAGAAGGTTTAGGCAAACTATTAAACACCATAAAAATTGTACAAAGCCGCTTAAACACCGGCCTGGCTATTGAAGGTATTTTATTAACCATGTACGATGTAAGGCTGCGCCTGTCCAATCAGGTGGTTGAAGAGGTACGTACCCATTTTGAAGATATGGTTTTTGACACCATTATACAGCGCAATACCAGGCTTAGCGAGGCACCAAGCTTTGGCGTATCGGTAATTATGCATGATGCTACCTGCAAAGGCGCCATAAACTACCTTAACCTTGCCCGCGAAATTGTGCGCAAAAACGGGCTGGTAAAAAATGAATTAACCGCAACTACCGAAACCGTATAATACATGAGTGCAGATAAAAGAAAGGCCCTGGGTAAAGGCCTAAGCGCGCTGTTAAATGATTCGGATAATGTGCTGCCTTATAAACGGCCTGAAAAAAGCGAAGTAACTGAAACGCCGCAGGTTAATACCATGGGTTCGGTTAATGAAATAAAGATTGCCGAAATTGAAATAAATCCTTTTCAACCCCGTACCGAATTTGATGAGCAGGCATTAGCCGAACTATCCGATTCCATAAAATTACAGGGGCTTATACAACCTATTACTGTTAGGCGGGTAAATGCGCATAGCTATCAGCTTATATCGGGCGAACGTCGTTTACGTGCCTCAAAACTGGCAGGTCTGACTACTATACCTGCTTATATACGCACTGCTAACGACCAGCAAATGCTGGAAATGGCGCTGATAGAAAACATACAGCGCGAAAACCTGAATGCCATTGAGGTTGCCCTGAGCTTTCAGCGGATGATTGATGAATGTAAGCTAAAACAGGAAGAGCTGGGCGATCGCGTTAGCAAAAACCGCTCAACAGTAACCAACTATCTGCGTTTGTTAAAATTACCTCCCGCCATTCAGGCATCCATCCGCGATGGTAACATCAGCATGGGTCATGCGCGTGCTTTAATAGCTGTTGAGGACGTTGATAAACAATTATATATACACCAGCATATTATTCAGGACGGTTTATCCGTTCGTAAAGTGGAAGAGATGGTACGCGACCTGCAACGGATGCGTGTAAAAAAAGAAGGCAAACAGCCCGAACCTATGTCGTTTCAATTGCAGAAAATACAGGACGACCTGGCATCAAAGTTTAGTACCAAAGTAAAACTGAACTTAAAAAACGAAGGTAAGGGTACTATTGAAATTCCTTTTTTATCAGAAGACGATCTTAGCCGCATTTTGGAACTGTTGGATTGGTAAAATGCACAGATATTATTTAATTACCATATTTTTAATATTTTTTGCCCCAATTGTTAAGGCACAGGCACCACTGGATACTACTGCCAAAAAAACAACGGTCGACCCTGCGCTGCAATCCCGCCGCGATTCGGTGAGGGCCAACCCTATCGTCCCTAAAGTAAAAGAAAAAGCTTACCATCCCGATAGTTTGCATAGCCCTCATAAAGCAGTTATGCACTCGCTGATGATACCCGGTTGGGGCCAGATTTATAACCGCCGTTGGTGGAAAGTACCCGTTATTTACAGTGGTTTAGGTTTGCTGGCCTGGGCCTATTTTTTCAACGTTAACTATTACAACGAAACCCTATCAGTAGCCAAGCACCGTGAGAGAGGTGACGTGCCTGCAAAAGGCGAAAAGTACGAAGCCATATACTATGATTATGCGCCTTACAGTACCGATGCTATTAATAGTGCCGTTGTAGCTGCCCGCCGTAACCGTGACTTAAGTGCTTTAGGGTTTATTGCAGCATGGGGTATTAATATTATTGATGCTTATATTGACGCCAAATTTATACATTCGTACACGATGGATAATAACCTGTCATTTAAAGTAAAACCTACGTTAATTACGCCCCCGGTTTATGCCGCAAATTTTACCGGTGCGGTAAATCCGGGTTTAAAAATTACCTTTACATTCCATTAGTTATTGGTACGGGTTAATCCATACCTATAAGTAACATATTTAAAAAATGAAAATAGCATTATTGGGTTACGGTAAAATGGGCAAGATCATTGAAAAAATTGCCACCGACCGTAAACATGAAATAGTATTAAAAATTGATTACGATAACCTGCACGAGTTTACTGCCGAAAATTTGCAAAAAGCTGATGCAGCCATTGAGTTTAGCACCCCATCAACCGCATTAAGTAATATTAAACATTGTTTGGATGCTAACGTACCGGTTGTGGTAGGCACCACCGGTTGGTATGACCAGATACCGGTTTTAAAACAGGAGTGCGAAGACGGTAACAAAAGTTTAATATATGCATCAAACTTCAGCGTTGGGGTAAATATATTTTTCCATGTTAACCGTGTACTGGCAAAGCTGATGAACCAGCACCCGTATTATGATGTACAGGTAGAAGAAATACACCATATACAAAAACTGGATGCCCCAAGCGGTACGGCCATTACCATTGCCGAAGGTATTATTGATAACCTTGATGCCAAACAAAAATGGGTAAACCTTTTGCCGGATGCTAATGGGGTTAACGATGATAATGTAAAAACTGATGAGGTGTTAATAGAATCGTACCGGATTGATAGTGTACCGGGCACGCACACCGTTATTTACGACTCGGAAGTTGATACCATTGAATTTAAGCATACTGCACATAACCGTAACGGCTTTGCCCTTGGCGCCGTATTGGCCGCCGAATGGATAAAAGACAGAAAAGGCTTTTATTCGGTTGAGGATATGTTTGATATGAAGTAATATTAAATACAACAATTTAAAAAGAAATGAACTGGAAATTCTGGAAAAGAGATAAAACCAAGAAAAAAAAATCGGCCAAACGCGAGTGGGTTGATGCTATTATTTTTGCTGTAATTGCTGCTACCCTTATACGTACTTTTTTTATTGAGGCATATACTATACCTACACCATCAATGGAACGCTCGTTACTGGTGGGCGACTTTTTGTTTGTAAGTAAAGTAAACTATGGGGCCCGCATTCCCATGACGCCAATTGCCTTCCCTTTTGCACATCATACAATGCCTTTAATTGGCACCAAAGCATACTGGGACGGGCTTGAATTAAGCTACCACCGCCTGCCTGGTTTTAGCGAAGTTAAAAAAGGCGATGTAGTTGTATTTAATTACCCAATGGAAGCCGACTCTCCGTATTTTCGCCCGGTTGATAAACGCGAAAATTATATCAAGCGCTGCCAGGGTACCCCAGGCGATACGCTGAGTGTAGTAAACGCCCAGGTATACGTTAACGGAAAAGCTGCGCCCAACCCGCCCGAAGCACAAACAGATTATAATGTTACCACTACCGGCATGGACCTTAATCCGCAGATACTGGACGAGTTGCATATTTCAAATTACGAAGGCAACACCCTGCCAACCATGACAAAGGATGCCGCCGCAGCCTTAAAAAAATATTCAAATGTAAAATCAGTTACACCTAATATAGCGCCTAAAGGCACAATGGATTTTTCTATTTTTCCATTTAATAACCGTTATCCAAAAGACCACATGTTTAAATGGAACGTAGATAATTTCGGGCCGGTAATTATTCCTAAAAAAGGATGGACAGTAAAACTGGATAGCCTTACCCTGCCTATTTACCGCCGTGCAATTACCGTATATGAAGGCAATAAGCTGGAACAAGTAGGAAATGACATCTTAATAAACGGCAAAAAAACGGATAGCTATACGTTTAAAATGAATTATTACTGGATGATGGGTGATAACCGCCATGACTCGTTAGACTCGCGCTTTTGGGGTTTTGTACCCGAGGATCATATAGTTGGCAAAGCTCTGTTTATATGGATGAGCTGGGATGATACAGCGCCATTCTTTAGTAAACTACGCTGGAGCAGAATATTTAAGGGGATACATTAAGATTGATTTCGGATTTCGGAAGGTGTCGATTTCGGAATTAATTCCTGTCATTTCGAAACGTAGTGAGAAATCTTATACATCAGGGTTGTTGCCGAAGATTTCTCCCTCGTACCTTGATCGAAATGACGGGGTTATATAAGCTGAGGAACACCCAACTTCACCGCCAACTCATTCAAATCATTTACAACGGCATCAACAATGGGGATGCCGTTTTTTTTGCGCTCGTGATAGGCTTCATATTCAGGCTCACCGGGGATAACTACCTTTTGTGATGCATCAATCGCCGAGGCTGATTTAAAACGCTCTATCCAGATATCCATATTGCTTTTAAAATCCTCTACCGGCCTAAAGCCATCAACCCGCATAGCACCCACAAAATGACCAATGCCCACACCAACCGGATTGCTTGACGGTTCTAAAAAAGCTACAAAAGGAGGCACCCAAGGGCCATAATTTGCACCTGATAATACACCTGATAAAATATCAACCGTAGCGCTTAAACCAAAACCCTTATGGCTGCCATGCTCGCGGTCGCTGCCTAATGGCAATAATGAGCCGCCGCTTTTTAAGGCATGTGGATCGGTAGTATAATTGCCTCGTTTATCCTGCACCCACCCTTCAGGTACTTGCTGGCCTGATCGTTGTGCAATTTCCAGTTTACCATTGGCTGCTGCCGATGTTGCCATATCAACAATTACAGGCGGATATTTTCCTGCCGGGAAAGCATAACACATAGGGTTAGTACCCAGCATACGCTCATTTGAAAATGTAGGCGCAACTAACGGACTGGCATTGGTCATGGCATAGCCTATCATATCTTTTTCAACAGCCATTAAGGCGTGATAGCCCGCAATACCAAAATGGTTGGAGTTTCGTATAGCTACCCATCCCGAGCCATATTGTCCGGCCTTTTGCAACGCTACTTGCATGGCAAAAGGTGCCACTACTAAACCAAGCCCGGCATCGCCATCAATAGTTGCGGTGGTAGGCGTTTCATGTACGATTTTTATATCGGGATTGGGATTGATACGTTTCTTTTCCCATAAACGCACATAACCGGTTAAGCGCGCTACGCCATGCGAATCCACCCCTCTTAAATCAGCTAACAATAAAACATCTGCTGCTAATTTTGCATGGGCCTCACTACAGCCCATCTTCAGGAATATATTTTGTGTAAATGTTCTTAACGTTTCCTCAATAACTATCATTAGTTGCAAATATATAAAAGGGAGATATAACAGATAACAAAAAAGCCCCTCAAGTTGAGGGGCTATTACATATTAAATTATG
>JAICMD010000286.1 GCA_025929405.1 Mucilaginibacter sp.
CAATTGTACCTAATAAATTACCTATGCGGTGCATGCCTTTATATTTAAAATGATGCATCAGGCTTTGTACCTTGCCGCCTTTAGCAAAATAATACAATGAGTAAGCAGCCTCTACATTTAACTTCCCCCAAAATTGCTGCGCAACTATATTATCTGGCTGTAAATGGAAGTTAGTGAAGGGCAAATCATACCGGCACTGGGTGCACATCAGGTTTTCAGTCGCTATCAAGCTTTCGCCGCAGGCCGCACATAGTTCTGGAAACAATAGCGCAATAAAATCAGCAAGGTAAGGCAACTTCATGTCACAAGTTACTTAAAAAATTACATCGTTTCAGTTTCCAGTAATTTAATGTGGGATATCAGATTTTCCATCTCCAATTGTAAGGATCCATTATACACGCCTCTTATGCGTCCTTTGGTATCAATAAGCACTACATTTTCAGTATGTAAAAAATCATTACTGCCTTTGGTGAAACCTGCTGCGTCATCAGCAAAGTACGATTGCCTTGCAAGCTTATAAATATCAGGCTGATTGCCGGTAAGCAGCCACCATTTGTTGTTGTTGATATGATGCGTTTGACTGTATTTTAAAAGTACAGGCACACTGTCGCGCCGTGGCGTTACGCTATGCGAAAGGATAAGTACCCGGCTATCTTTATCAAAAGCCTGCGCTACCTTTGCCAGGTTATCCATTATGGGCGGGCAAAAATTTCGGCACGATGTAAAGAAAAAATTGACCACGTATATTTTACCTGCGGTGTTTTTGTTTGAGATAGTAATACCCAGTTGGTTGGTTAAATTAAATGGGGCAATGGTATGTATGCTTTTATAGCCCTGGTCCTGTGGAGTTAACCATACGGCGCTAAAATCGGGCGTATTGTAAAAAGGCAGACCATTATTTTTTTCAGGTTGATGACAGGCCACTGCGAATAACAGTATTATCAGACTAAATATTATATTACAATTTTTCATTCTTATCCACATTTTTGCAAAGCTTTCGGCCAATCAATCCGTATTGCTGCCCGTCTTTCACAATATAATTTGCACGTATGGTTCCGTTGTCCCACCACATTTGCTGCCTGCCATCCTCATGGCCGTTTTTATAATTAAAAAAGCGGTACAGCGTATTGTTGCTGAACCACTCTTTTGCGGCACCGTTATGTTCGTCATCAACAAAATAATATTCAAACTTAGGGTTGCCGTTTGGCCACCACCCGCGATGTACGCCCTGCTTTTTACCATCAGCAAATAACCTTTGCTGTTCGGGTTTATGGTTGGGGTACCAGCTTTTCATAATACCTTCTTCTTTCCCCTTAAAATAAGGGGTAATGCGCTCAAAGTCGCCATCGGGAAATTTTCGGTATAAATGACCCGAAAAAAGGGTGTCGTTATAATAAAGCGCACCACCGTTGCGGGTTAAATGCACATCGGTTTCATTTACCCAGCGGTTAGGTATGGCTTTACGGTTAAAATCAATATAAGCCATGCATAAAACTACCGTTATAAAAACCAGGAGGGTTATGCTATTGCGAAACAGTGCCCGGCGTTCCATAAAATCCGTTTCCGTTAATATAAGGATCAGTAGTGGTGGTATGGTAATGATATATGCCGTTAGGGTAATCGGCTGTAGCTGTGGTATGGCCATGATAGGCGTCCAGATCAGCGTTGGTAATGATTTTACCATTTTCAACCGGCCCATAAACCGGGAAGCCATCCAATAAAAAACCTAATAAGGCATCCTTACCCTTTGTGGTAGTTAAATAATAAGGTTCGGCATGGTAATGATATTGCCCCTGCTGTTGGGGGTGACCGTTGTACTGGTCAAAACTGTTGATCTCGCCGGTTAATGGCACACCGCCTGCTGCATACTGGTTAAATATAGGCACGCCATTTATGGCAACCCCCATTGGCCCCAATGGAGTTGCCGAATGCGTAGTTGCAACTGTTGGGTTTAGGGGTATTTTAAAAGTAAGGTCGCTTTCGGCAATGGTGTTTGGGTTTTGATTCCATAGCGGGTTAGTGCCGTTATAAGCCTCGTACTTGGTGCTTGCCCATTGCGTGTTTTTATAATAAGGCGATTTATGATCGGGCAGGCTGGTAACTTTAATTACCAGGTAGTTGCCGTCCACATACATATCGGTAGTGTTGTATATTTTTTTATAAACATCAGGTACAGGCGCCGTACCCGTAGTTTTGGCAGTAGTGGTTGTTGTACTTGTAGTAGTGGCGGTTACATTACTATCTTTTTTACAGGATATAGCACCAATAAACAAAACGGATAAACCGTATACCAAATGTGAAGGTTTGATTTTCATAACAAAGGAATTTATATCATTAGATGTGAGCTGATATAAAATCCTTCGCTTATTTAAAAATAAAAAGCCCGTAAGCAATATGTGCTAACGGGCTTTACAAAACTTATCAATATCCCGGGGGCGGCCCCCCACCCGGTGGTCTTCCCGGCGGTGGGCCATCAGGCGGCGGCATCATATCACGGTCGGGTGGTGGTCCATGTGGTGGGCCCATGCCATCAGGCGGTGGTCCGCCCGGCCTGCCCATTCCCATTCTTCCGGGGCCGTAAGGATGTTTGCCTTTACCCATCCCTCGGGGTGGTGGTATTCCGGGTTGCCTGGACTGTTCAGGCGGACGCATTCCTTGTAGCGGGCCATTTTGCGGGCCGCCCATCATGTGCAGCGCATTGGCTACAATTTTATCAAACTTGCTTTGCTGGTCTTTGTCAAGAATAGTCCTGAGTTTACGAAAGTGAAGTAAGGTTATATTATCCAGCATAACGGTATTTGCTGCTATCCTCTTTTCTAACGAGTTTGTTAATCTGGTATTTAAAACCGGCCTTTGGATATTTTCAAAATACGCATCACGTAACTGGCGGTTTTGGTCATTTAACGCTTTGGTTTTTTCAAAATGAGCCTTACGCAAAGTATCATATTGTTTTATTTGGACCGGGGTTAATTTCAGCTCTTTTATTAAGTATTCATTGGCTCGTTGCGGCGCCCCCAAAGGCGGTGGCGGGGGGGGCGATAAATGGTACTTAGTAAACCATAGCGACCCCAGCAGTACGCAGTTGATAATTACCAGCAGGATAACTATAACGATCAAAAATTTAAAATTTTTCATGTTGCTGATTTAATAGCTGTTTAAATTATTATTTAAGCCATAGGCCTCGGCAAATGCATTGGCCCCGGTGGCAGTTTTAGCAGCGGTAACTTTACCTATATCTGTTTGTGGTTTCAGTACGTAAAAACTTACACAGTTAATACCTATCAACAAGCATAATATAGCTGCCAGGCGTATCATAATTTTGCTATAACCTAAGTTAGTTGCAGTGCTGTTACCCCCCATGCGATGCAAAATTTTGGCATGTAAAAATTCGTTGGCTTCCAACTGCTGCAGGTTATCCAAACTATTTAAAGTTTGTTCTACCTTTTGTTCCAACTCCTGTTTATTTTTCATTTTATAGTGATGAATAATAATTGCTTAATAATTTTTTCAGGTTACCTTTTGCCCGCATTAATAATGATTCTACCGCGCCTTCATTAAGTTCCATTATCTCTGCAATTTTTTGCTGACTCAAGTCCTGTATCTTTTGCAGCATAAAAGCTGTTTTTTGTTTTTCGGGCAGTTGGTTTATCGCCTTAAATAAAATAGCTGCCTGTTCCCTGTTCTCGGCCACTACTCCCGGATGTATAAAATCAGGAGGGTCATGCAGCAATTCATTATTTAAACCAAACAAGCTTGATAAAAATCCTGCCCTTTTTTTTCTGTTTTTATGCCTGATAAAATCGCCCGCCTGCGTAATGCTGATGCGATATATCCAGGTGCTTAACTTACATTGCTGTTTAAAGCGACCAATGTTTTCATACACCTTAATAAACACATCCTGTGTTACATCCTCAGCATCCTCAAAATTTTGCACAAACCCCAATACCGTATTGTACACCATTTTTTTATAGGTATCC
>JAICMD010000161.1 GCA_025929405.1 Mucilaginibacter sp.
TCGTTAACAATGCGTAATACATCCAGTCCCGCAAGTTTACCCGCATCACGCGTAGCCTGTCGCTGCGAATCATTAAAATAAGCAGGAACGGTTATTACTGCGCGGTTTACCGGTGTTTTTAAAGCATGTTCGGCACGAGCCTTTAGTTCTTTCAGTATAAGGCCTGATAATTCAATTGGGGTATAAAATTTATCGCCTACATTAATTTTTACCAGGCTGTCGCTGTCATCGTCAATAACTTTATAGCTAAAAAAGTCCTTATAGTTTTCAATATCCTTGTATGAGCGTCCTAATAATCGCTTAACAGAAAATATGGTATTGTGCGGGTCGGTAATCAACAGTTCCCGGGCTTCATTGCCCACGGTAATATCGCCAGAGGCGCCAAAATGAACAATAGAAGGTACCAACACTCCTTTGCCGGTATCATTTATTACCTGCGGGTTTTTATCAGGATTGATAAAAGCCACCAATGAGTTGGTGGTACCCAGGTCAATACCTACAATTATTTCTTCTTTTTGTATAGAGCCTGTTGCCAGGTTAATAGAAACTTTAGCCATGTTTTATATAACAACGGGCAAATGTAGCGAGTTTTAATAAATGGAATGTCTTTTGAATATCTAATTATTGATTTTATATGAATATGCCAATATGCTTTAATAGGTATATTTATCTCAATTTATGTCTTAAATGAACAAATACTGTCTGCTTTTTTATTTGCTTCTCCCATTCGGTTATTGTAAAGCGCAACAATTTGGCGGTAACCCGCCATCAATTAAATGGAGACAAGTTAATACTCCGGCGGCTAAAATTATTTTTCCTGAGGGAATGGATAGCACGGGTATACGCGTTGCCAATATTATAAACCTGATGAACCCTGTTGTACGCTCAACAATAGGCAGTAAGCAAAAGCAAATAAGCATTTTGTTGCAAAACCAAACCACCATTAGCAACGCTTATGTTGGTTTAGCACCTTTTAGAAGTGAGTTTTACCTTACACCCGAACAGAACAATATGGAACTTGGCAGCTTGCGCTGGCCCGACCAATTGGCTGTACACGAGTTTAGGCATGTGCAGCAGTATAATAATTTTAACAGGGGACTTTCAAAAGTAGCCAGTTTGATTTTTGGCGAGGGTGGGCAGGCTATTGCCAACAGCATTGCAATACCCGACTGGTTTTTTGAAGGTGATGCAGTTTTTAACGAAACATTGGTAAGTGCGCAGGGCAGGGGGCGCCTGCCTGATTTTTTAAACGATTACCGTGCTTTATGGACGGCCAACCGTAATTATAGCTGGATGAAATTACGTAATGGGTCGTATAAAGATTATATACCTAATTGGTACCCAACTGGCTATATGCTGGTAGCTTATGGGCGTGAAAAGTATGGCGACGAATTCTGGAAAAACGTAACACATGATGCAGCCGCATTTGATGGAGTGTTTTACCCGCTGCAAAAAGCCATCAAAAAATATTCAGGTGAAAGCTTTAAACAATTCAGGACGAATAGCTTAAATTACTTTAAGCAACAATTTACCACAGATCAATACCCTCAACATTCATTAGATCCTTCAATGGCTAATTCACTAATTAAAAGAGAAACACATTTTGTAGCCGATCAGGAATATCCCGCTTATGTAAATGACAGTACATTGCTTTATATGAAAACCACTTACAACCATCGCCCGGTTTTTGTATTGAATACAAAAGGTAAGGAAAGAAAAATTTTGGTAAGGTCGGTATCGCTGGATAATTACTTTGCCTACAGTAACGGCAAAATTGTTTACACGGCCTACCGGCCTGACGTCCGTTGGGGATATCGCACTTATAGCGAATTAAAAGTGATTGATATACAATTAGGTAAAGAATACCAATTAACCAATCGCTCTAAGTATTTTGCGCCTGCGTTTAGTACCGATGGTAAAACAATAGTGGCCGTACAGATGGCCGCATCCGGCAAAAGCGAGCTGCATTTATTAAACGCTGCTAATGGTAAAGTATTGATTGTAATAGCTAATAAGGAGGGCCTGTTTTATACCTATCCTAAATTTTATAGGGATGATAAAATTATCTCAGCTGTACGCAATCGTGAGGGCAAAATGTCACTGGCTTTAATTGATGTTAAAACCGGGGATGCAAAATATTTATTGCCATGGTCCTATCAACCCATAGCCTTCCCGGTAATAAAGGACGATACTGTTTATTTTACCGCCACAAGCGGGATATATGATCGTCTTTTCAGACTAACTATCAACAGCAATAAACTTTATCAAATTAATAAAGTTACAGGCAACCAATACCAGCCGGCTATAGGGCAAAACAAGCTGGCCTGGGTTGAACAAACCGCTTTTGGCGAACAAGTGCAGCAAATTAATAATGATGCTGCTAACTGGACCGAAATACCTGCTCAATTACCCGGCGGTTTACCCGATTTTAATATTAACGTTTTTAAAACCAACCCCGCGGCAGATTTGCTTGATAAGGTAGCTGGCCAGCCGTTACCCGTTACCAAATACAACAAAGCCTATCATTTGTTTAATTTTCATAGCCTGGTGCCCCAGTTTCAAGACCCCAATTATACCCTATCATTAGTAGGGGAAAACGTACTGAATACGTTACAGTCGGATTTTTCTTTTAATTATAACCGAGACGAAGGGTACAAGCAATTTGGTTTTGACGCAATATATGGGGCACTGTTTCCTTTTATAACAGCCGGGTACAGTTATATTTTAGACAGGCGCGAACTGTATAATAACAACCACGTTTATTGGAACGAGAGCGACCTGCACGGTGGTTTACAATTACCATTAAACCTTAGCAGGGGCAGGCAACTAACAAACCTAACCATTGGCAGCGATGTGCATTACAGTATGACTACATTTCAGCAGCCTTATAAAACGCTGTTTAGCAATAATAACTATACTTATTTAAATAACTACTTAACATTTAGCAATTCTATACAACAAGCTAAACAAAATATTTATCCGCATTTAGGCGAAATGCTGATTGTCAATTATAAATCGGCTATTAGCGGGCTACATGCAAGCCAGTTTTTGGCTTCTGGTACTTTTTACTTACCAGGGCTTTTTGCCAACCATAGCGTGGTTATTAATGCAGCGTATCAGCAAAATGCCAGGGAAAGCGTGATTAATTTTTCCAATAACTTTCCTTATTCGCGCGGTTATACAGCCGAAAATTTATACCGGTTAAATAAATTAGGGGTTAACTACCATTTCCCGATTATTTATCCTGATGCCGGTGTGGCAAACACAGTTTATTTTTTAAGGGTAAGGGGTAATTTGTTTTATGACTATACTCACGCCACCGATTTTTACTCCAACAATACAGCATTTAAAGCTGATTTCAAATCTGCCGGAGCCGAAATGTATTTTGATACTAACGTATTTAATCAGCAAAATATAACTATTGGCGTAAGATATAGTCGTTTATTGGACCGTGACCTGTTTGGTGGGCGCGGACCTAACCAGATAGAGATTGTATTGCCGGTGAGCTTTTTTTAATTAGTAAAGTTCAAAAAACACTAATTTAGAGTTATGAACCGCATCGACCGTATTTCGGCTATTTTAATTCAGTTACAATCGCGCAGGGTGGTTAAGGCAAATGATATTGCCGAACGTTTTAACATTAGCTTACGCACGGTTTATCGAGATATTAAAACACTGGAAGAAGCCGGAATACCCTTGATAGGCGAAGCTGGTGTAGGTTATTCCATAATGGATGGTTACCGCCTGCCGCCGGTAATGTTTACCCGCGAAGAGGCTATTGCCTTTTTAACTGCCGGGAAGTTTGTGGAGAATATGACTGATGCTAACACGTTGGCTAATTACCAGTCGGCTATGTATAAGGTGCGGGCCATACTAAAAGCTACCGAAAAAGATTTACTTGAAGGAATGGATAACCGTATTGCGGTATTAAAAACACCTATACAGCAAAATGCATCAACCAATAACCATATCCAAACTATTTTAAATGCAATTGCCCAAAAAGGTGTTTTAACCATTAAATATTTTGCAAGCCATAGTCAGGAAGATACTGTGCGGGATATTGAGCCTGTGGGGATATATTACCTGTCAAGCCACTGGCATTTAATAGCTTATTGCCGCTTAAGGAGTGATTACCGCGATTTTAGGATAGACCGTATTAAAACTTTAACAGTAATAGATAAATACTTCGATGCAGAACATCCTACTTTACAGCAATATATAACTCAAACTGCTAAAGAAAAGTTGCTGCAAACAGTGATTATATTAGTTGATAAAAAAATTTACCATTATTTAGATGGCCAGAAATATTACAGTGGTTTTGTAACCGAAAAGGAAGTTGACGGACGCATAGAAATGACCTTTTTATGTGAATCATTAGAAGGGTTTGCCCGCTGGTATATGATGTTTGGCGATCAGGCCGAAATTATTACCCCTGACAACTTGAAGGATAGAGTAAAAGAAATAACTGAAGCCATCGCTCAAAAAGTTTCCGGTGATATTTCCCTGCTGACGTAATGTCTATCGCGCAGAGATTCCTTCGTTCCTCGCAATGACGTTTTTTATTAAATAAGCGTGTACAAAATGTCAGTTTTTGAATTTTGTAAAATCATTGCCTGTTAAAATTCAGCCGTTTGCCAGCCATATCTGAAGTGATGCTACCATTGCTCCAAACCAAATTACCTGATACAATGGTGTGACTTATGGATGATTTAAAGGTTGTTCCTTGAAAAGGGCTCCAGCCGCATTTGTATAGAATGTTTTGTTTGGTCACCTCGTAAGGCTTGTTCAGGTCGACTAATACAAGGTCGGCCCAATATCCTTCGCGTATAAAGCCGCGTCTATCAATTTGGAATAATATGGCTACATTATGCGCCATCTTTTCAGCTATCTGTTCCAGCGTAATTTTTCCCTGGTGATGAAGCTCTAAAATGGCTTGCATGGCATGTTGAACCAACGGTCCGCCGGATGGCGCCTGCAAGTAGGGCTGTGCTTTTTCTTCAATGGTATGGGGTGCATGGTCAGTAGCTATCACATCAATGCGCCCATCCAATACAGCTTTTAAAATTCCGTCACGGTCGGCAGCAGTTTTTACAGCCGGGTTCCATTTGATGTAATTGCCTTTGGTCTCATAATCAGCATCGCTGAACCATAGATGATGCACACAGGCCTCGGCAGTAATACGTTTATCTTTTAAAGGGATGGTATTATCAAAAAGGTGTGTTTCTTTTTCGGTAGATATATGTAAAATATGCAAGCGGGTATTATGTTTTTTAGCCAGTTCAACCGCCATAGATGATGACAGGTAACAGGCCTCCTCGCTGCGTATCTTAGGGTGCAGTTTAACAGGGATATTATCACCCAATAACTGTTTAAAATGTGCCAGGTTGCTTTGTATGGTGGCTTCATGCTCGCAGTGGGTAGCTATCAGCATGGGCGATTGTGCAAATAGGTTCTCCAGCGTTGCCGGGTTATCTACCAGCATATTGCCGGTTGATGATCCCATAAAAACTTTAATACCGCAAACCTTATTGATATCTGTACGCAAAACCTCATCCAAATTATTATTGGATGCGCCCATAAAGAATGAGTAATTAGCCAGCGAGTTGTACGATGCTATCTGGTATTTATCTTCCAGTAATTCCTGCGTTAAAGTATTGGGTACGGTGTTAGGCATTTCCATAAATGAAGTTATGCCACCTGCCACCGCTGCGCGCGATTCGGTATAAATATTGGCTTTATGCGTTAAACCCGGCTCGCGAAAATGCACCTGGTCGTCAATTGCGCCCGGGAAAAGATGCAAGCCACCGGCGTTAATTTCCTTGTCCGCTTTAACATCAATTTGCGGCGCTATTTTATCGATAAATCCGTCCTTAATTAAAATATCGGCTATAAATTGTTTGTTTTCGTTTACTACGGTTGCGGATTTGATGAGGATGGTGGACATGTTGAAAGATTATTATCGGGTAAAAAAGGCATTATCGTAAATATCGGTTCTGTTGTTATTAATGCTGTTTATTTGAACTTCATGCGCAAGCAATGATAATTTAGTAGCAGATATTGATTTAATAGTCAATACCTCTGAATGCAGCGGCACAATGGTATTATTTACTGTAGAAGCAGGAAAAGTAACGGTTATACTATCATGCGATGTAGTATAACTATAAATATTGGTAGCTGAGTTATAGAAATTTGAGCCTGTTCCATCGGCGTTAAATTGCCAATATTCACCATTTTTATAATTATTATTGGTAACTAATATAGTCAATGGCCCATTGTTGGTAGAATGTCTTACTGTATCACTTATATAATACCATTTGCCAATCAGTGATACTTTGTCTAACGATGAATTGTCCGACGACGGATTGGTTATATTGCTTTTTTTACATGAATAAAATAACGCTAATGTAATTAGGGTGAATAATGTAATGTTTTTCATGTTAAATAGATTATAGGATATAACAAATATACACATGAAGGCAATTAATGTGTGATCAACCCGAAAATATCCGGATAGGCCAAAGCTGCTTTCAAGATAAAATTAAGCGAATCGGTAACCCATATCTCATTATCGCGGGCCATTTGTAAAACCTGCGGGGCAGGCAAGGTAATGATCTGTATATCTTCGGTAGCATCCAGCTTTTGTATGGAATTAAACTCGGCATCAAATAAAATAAAGCCATAAGTAACCTGCTTTAATTTAGTAGGGTTGTTGGCAATTTTTCCTAATGATATTAATTTATCAGCAGTGGTTTTAATGCCTGTTTCTTCTTCCAGTTCATTAGGGCTGATTCAACAACCGATGTGTTTTTTTGCTGCATCCCGCCCGGAAGCTCTATTAATATTTGGCCCATGCCGTGTTTATATTGTTTTACCAATACCACCTCATTATTTTTAGTGATGGGTAACACCTGTACCACATCGCCTAAAGGCGAAAAGTAATAATCGTCAATTATATTGCCATTGGCCAGTTTTACAGTATGTTTTAAAACCGGGAACCAGGGACTTGGTGATACATCTTCCTCTTTAAGTAAGGTCCACTTTTGTATTTCTTTATTTTGAGACATGGGGTAAAAATAATGGAATAACATTAATCGCTATAAAGAAAAAAATGCTATGGATTGTTTTATATATTACGTTTCAACCTTTCAGCTTTAACCTTTCTGTTTTCAGCTAAAAGAAAAACCTATCTTTGCCGCATGGGTGCAAGTTTTGAAGATTTTAAATTTAACCGGCAAATTTTAAACGCTATTGCAGATGCCGGTTATACCGAACCTACGCCCGTGCAGCAAAAGGCCATTCCGCCGATATTGAACGGACAGGATGTAATGGGCATAGCCCAAACCGGTACGGGTAAAACTGCTGCTTATGTGCTGCCTATTGTGATGAAGCTTAAATATGCGCAAGGCGAAAACGCACGCGCTTTAATAGTTGCTCCAACCCGCGAACTGGCCATACAAATAGAAGAAAATATCAAAGCTTACGCAAAGTATACTGATTTGCGGATAGTAACCGTATATGGTGGCCTTGGCCCTAAAACCCAGATAGAAAATATTAAAAAAGGCGTTGATATTATTGTAGCTACTCCCGGCCGCTTTATGGATATTTACCTGGCGGGCCATATCATGACCAAACCTTTGCAAATTTTGGTTTTGGATGAAGCCGATAAAATGATGGATATGGGCTTTATGCCGCAGATAAACCGCATTTTGGAAGTAGTTCCGGTTAAGAGACAAAACCTGTTATTCTCGGCTACTATGTCTGATAAAA
>JAICMD010000102.1 GCA_025929405.1 Mucilaginibacter sp.
ACTGGTTCCAGTTTGTTTCGGTAACCATGCCCGAAATTTTGCAGTACACATTTTTGTTCTCAGAAAAGGCCATCATATCTTCAGCCCAATCTATTAAAATCTTATCTTTAATATATGGCTTTGCAATATGGTCAATAACGAATTTTTGCTCCGGAAATTTTGCAACCAGTTCTTTCGCAAACTTTAACTGATCCGGAAAGATCAGGATATCATAAGTAAAACCATATTTGTTTAGCAGCGATATCCCGTTTAAAAAATCGGGTCGTAGCATCAAGTCACGAACAGGTTCGCCCTGCAATACATGCCTAAAGCCTTTAAGTTTTGGAAACTGACTGTAATAATGCAATCTTTCATCAATATTTGAAGCCCGCAAATCAACCCAGCCAACTATGCCTTTTATGAAATTGTGCTGATGGGCATTAGCCAACTGAAATTCATTTTCGGCTTCTGATTGGTCTGACTGTACCACAACGCAGCCATCAATATTATTGGCTTTTAATATGGGTTCAAGGTCATGCGGCAAAAAGTCTTTTTTAATAATACCCATAGTTTCATCTATCCATGCATCCCTAACCGGATCAAACTTCCAAAAATGTTGATGAGAATCTATTTTTAACATGAGTAAATTAAACTGAACTTAAACAATTGGCCGTTACATATAGATTATTGTCCTTTGCAAATCTATTAATAATATCAGGATGATTTTATTAGCAGATCAAACGGCTGGCGTTCAAAATAAGCGTTTAAAAATTATTGTAAATTTAGAAGAATTATCATTGTATTAAAGGATATAACCATCATATTACAATTAATATCAAATGTGTGGTTGTAAGCACGCAAGAGTTAGCCGTTTGCCAGCACTTTGTATTTTTTGCCTGCATAAGCCAGAAACGTACAAACATTTTTTTCAATCCGTTTTACGGGGATCAATTTACCATTTAGCCATATAGTGACCGGTGTTTTGGTTCTTAATTGGCAGGTTTGAGTTTTGCCCGAAACAATTGAAGCCTCTTTTAGCCGATGCGTACTCCAGTTAATATCAATATTATAACCACCACGACCCCTTAATCCTGAAATTTTACCATCAGCCCATTGTGCAGGAAGAGCCGGTAATAATGATATTTCGTTAGAATGACTTTGCATTAGCATTTCGGCAATACCTGCGGTAATGCCCTGTATACCCTGATTGCCCTCAAATGATGGTGTTACCCTGCTATCTTCGGCACGCGGATGCAAGCTAACATCCGTAAGCATAGGTATTAAAATTTTATAAGCTTCCTGTGGTTCTTCCAATCTTGCATACTGGTTTATTTTCCAGGCACCAGACCACCCCATGTTAATATCGCCCCTACGCTCAAGCACTACCTGTACAGCTTTTGCCAGCTCGGGTGTTTTTCGCAGCGTAATGGCATCGTCAGGATAAGCAGCAAACAGGTGCGAAATATGCCTGTGGCCTACATCATTTTCTTTAACATCTTCCATCCATTCCTGTAATTGGTTAAATTTTCCAATTTTAAATGGAGGTAATTTTTTATAAGCGCTCATTAACTGATTGCGCAAGGTATTGTCTTTATTTAAAATTTTGGTAGCGGCAATACAATGGTTAAACAAGTTTCTTATCAACTCATTATCCATTGTTGAACCCATAGTTATGGCAGCTATTTTTCCATCAGCCGTAATAAAATTATTTTCGGGGCTTGTAGATGGGCAGGTTACCAGATAACCTGTAGCGGGGTCGGTTATCAGATAATCTAAAAAAAATTCCGATGCGCCTTTTAATAGCGGATATATTCTTTCCAAGTATTTTTTATCGCCATTGTACTCATAATGGTCATACAATTGCTGCATCAGCCATGCCCCGCCCATTGGCCATATAGTAGCCTCGCGGTTTTTATCAGTTGGGGCCGTATTAAACCAAACATCGGTGCCATGATGTGCTACCCAGCCGCGGCAGTTATACAGTTCGGTAGCGGTTCGCTTTCCGGCTTGGGCCAATTGCTCGGTAAACAATAATAACGATTCGTTAAGCCGCGCCAGGTTGGTGCTTTCAACCGGCCAATAACATTCCTGCAGATTTATATTAAGTGTCCAGCGCCCTTGCCAGCGGCCCTCCATATTATCAAGCCACATGTTATGATTATTAAATGCTAAGGTACCTTCGCGCGCGCCGGCCAGCATTAAATACCGCCCGTATTGAAAATATTGGGTGATGTATAATGGATCAGTGCCCCCTGCTTTTAATTTTTCCATACGGTCGGTAGTATTAAGCAATCCGGCATCAGCGCCGCCCAAATCTAATTTACAGCTTGCAAATAGCGGCATGTAATCATTTAAATGGCGTTGCTTTAGTATAGCATAATTGTGTGTTGCAGCTTTATCAATATAGTTGTTACATCTGGCTTTTTCATCAGCCGAAACATCGTTCCAGCTTTTCCAGTTGGTAGCTCCGGCTAATAAGAAGGTTACCGTATTGGCTTTTTCAATGGTTATTATATCGCCCGTTTTTCCTTGTTCTTTACTGTATGTAATTGTGCCGCCATCAACAACGGGTTTTAAGCGTGCCATCCATTTTAATGCTGCCGGCACAGGTGCGCTTTTATAACTGCCTGTGTTTAATTGGGTATTAGTTCCAAGCATTACAAGGTCGTTTTTTATGAGCTTTGTCTCGGCAGATGGTTGTAAACTGCTTAGTGAAGTTTTTAAGCTAATACTATTGGGTTTATCAGCAGTAATACGCATAACCAAAACCTGGTCGGGGTAGCTGGCAAAAACTTCGCGTTTAAAGTTTACACCATTTATGGTATAGGTAATTGTAACCAAAGCGCTATCCATACTTAATTTGCGCTTATAGTTATGAACCAAATTTTCCTGATGGTTCATAAATGAAAGATTAAGTATACCCATTGGCTGGTAATGCTGAACATTTACAGGTGTGCTGTTAAGCTTCATAGCCTCTGCCTCTGCTGAAGCGTAATTTTTTGTCAGGATAAGTTTCCTAACATTAGCTAAGATTTGTGGGCCATTTAAGTTGTTAGGATCATAAGGCCCGCCAGACCATAGCGTTTCATCATTAAAAACAATATCTTCTTTTTCCAATTTCCCACCTATCATAGCGGCAAACCTTCCGGTGGCTATTGGCAGGCCCTCCCAATATTTTGTAGCCGGTTTATTATACCACCAACACATCTCGGCAGTAGCTTTCACGGGCGGCTGGGCGTATATATTTATGGAAGATATAATAGAAAATAATATGGCGGCAAATCTCATAACATTGGGTTCAAGGAAGATATTAAACAAGTCAAATATAATTACTTAGGTGGGCTAAGAAGAAGCTATTACTTATTTATAAATTGTAGCGTAAAAACTGCCCCCCGACCCTCTGCCGACTGAACCTGGATATTGCCTTTATGCAGTAACATAATCTGTTTGCAAAGGCTTAGCCCAATGCCGCTCCCGGTTTTGCGTGTGCTAAAAAATGGTATAAATATTTTATCCATCAACTCGGCAGACATACCTGTTCCATTATCACTTACCTTAATAATGGTTTTGTTGTTTTGCGATTCGGCAGACAAAATAATATGCGGTTGTTCAATATCCTTTACAGCTTCAACAGCGTTTATTAAAAGGTTTATTAATACCTGTTCAATCAAATTAACATCAATATCAACTGCAAGGGATAGATCTTTGATAATTATATCCAGTTCGATATGCTTTTTTTCGAGCGTTGGCAGCATCAGGCTGTTGATGTTTTCGAGCAGGTTACATACCAAAATTCGCTGCAGGTCAAGCTGTGTTATCTTATTTAAATTGCGGTAGCTTTCGGTAAATTTTAATAGGCCTTCGCTGCGCCGTTTAATAGTATCTATACCCAATTCCAGGTCTCCCATTTCGCCGGGTGCCAGGCTATTGGCAATTTGCGGGCTTTGCAGGCGTGTTTTCAGTGTTTCGGCAAGCGACGAAATTGGCGCTACAGAGTTCATGATTTCATGCGTCATGATATTTAACAACCGCTGCCAGGCTTTTGATTCTGTTTCGTCCAACGCTTCGCTTACGTTTTTAAAAGCAAGCAACTTGTACAGTTTATCCCCTATTTTATAAAGGCTGATATTTACCAATATTTTAATTTGCTGCTGATTACGGGTTATGGTAACCAGTTTATTTTCACCACTTTTAATGTTGGTAATATCCTCGTAAAACTGCGGCTCGCGTTTGGCTAAAGATTGAATAGTTTTGAGGTAGGGAATATTTAACAGATTTTTAAATGCTTCATTTATCCATATAACTTCGCCGGTGTGCTGTTCGTACGATACTATGCCTGTATCTACCAGCTCCATCATTTTTTGCAGATAATGGTATTGGGTTTCTTTTTCGCGGCTTATTAGTTTAAATGCGCTATTAATATCATTAAAGCCTTTTCGCAGTTCTTTTAATTCGCCGGGAGCCTGCCCCACATCAAAATGCCTTGAAAAATCGCGATAGTGTACTGATTCAACAAACTGACTTATTTCCTGCTGTGCTTTTTTATTGAATTTTATCATATCTCGCAGTTCAAAAGCAATGAGGGGGAGTGCAATTACCATATAAATATATAGCCCGTTAAGCACAACAAATGCGGTGGCCAACAGGGTGGCAAATAAAACCAGCACGCGTAATATTAACCGCCATTCATAACGCTTAAATATCATATTTGCTTAGCCTCCTGTATAGTGCGGTACGGGTTAGTCCCAATTCTTTTGCAGCGCGGGTAATATTGCCGTTATGTTTTTCAATAACTCGTAATATAGCATTCTTTTCAAGGGTGCTTAACGGTACATTGTCCATATTTGGCAAATCATTATTTACCGAAGCTTCCAGGGCCGAAAATATCAGATCGTCAGCTTTTAACACCTGCCCGTCGGCCATAATAACTGCACGTTCAATGCTGTATTGTAACTCGCGTACATTGCCGGGATAGTTATATGCCTGTAACTTTTGCAGTGCTGCAGATTCGAAATCAACGGCAGGTTTTAAATATTTTGCACTATATACCTGTGCAAAATGCCTGGCCAATAATTCAATATCCGCATCGCGCTTGCGTAAAGGCGGTATGGTTATTTCCACGGTGTTAATGCGATATATTAAATCCTTGCGGAAACGGCTTTCATTAGCCAGTTCATGCAAGGCTACGTTGGTAGCACATATCAGGCGTATATCAATATCTACAGGTTTATTGGTGCCCAGGCGGGTAATCTGCCTGTTTTGTAAAACAGTTAAAAGCTTGGCCTGCTGTTGCAGGCTTATATTGCCTATTTCATCTAAAAATAAAGTACCGCCATGTGCATCTTCAAAACGGCCCTGTCTGTCCTCGCGTGCATCAGTAAATGCCCCTTTTTTATGGCCAAATAATTCGCTTTCAAACAAAGTGTCGGTTAGCGCACCTACATCAACTTTAACAAAAGGCTTTCCTGAACGCAGGGATTGCTGGTGTATGGCTTTTGCTACCAGATCCTTGCCGGTGCCGTTTTCGCCCAATATTAAAATATTGGCATCAGTAGGGGCTATCTTGTTTATTTTATAAAAGATGTCCTGCATAGGCTCAGATTCGCCCAATATAGCCGCCGATGCACTCCCGGTTTCTACAACCTTTTTTGCCGATTTTATTCCTTCGTTTTTATCTAACAGCTCTTTAATGGTTTCGGTTAACTTATCATTATGCCAAGGCTTTACAATAAAATCATCGGCACCTTCTTTTAATGTGCGTACAGCAAGGTCAATTTCGCCATAAGCGGTTATCATAATCACCTTTACGGCAGGTTTCCATTCCTTTATTTTACGCAGCCAGTAAATGCCCTCGTTACCGGTATTTATGGTACTGTTAAAATTCATATCCAGCAATACCAGATCAACCGGGTTGCGTTGTAAAAGCGCATTTATGTTTTCAGGATTTTTTTCGGTGATAACTTCTCCCGCCTCCGGTTTAAGCAGCAGCTTTACGGCCGTAAGCACATCGGGGTCATCATCTACAACCAAAACAGTTGCTTTTTTTAATAGCATAAGGTTAGTTTATTACAGCTTTAAATCTCTGGAATTTTCAGCAATTAATTTACCATAAACCTAACTTATTGACAAATAGATGCATTCCTTTCAAATAAATTAATAAACTGTATCATTACCGTACACCAGTTGTAATACAAACGAACATTGGTTTTTAATAAATTAAAATAATCTGCTGTAAATCAAATTATTAATAATTGGCACAGCATTTTATTATATCAATACAACATAATTATATCAGTGGATAGAAAAATTGAAAAAAGTAGGTGGAACAGTAAACGGTTAATGACCATAGGCGGTATTGCTGGTATTATATTATTAATTGCGGCAAGCTTGATTTTTACATCGGGCAAAAGCAAATTAAATGTAGATACCGAACGCTTAACAATTAGCGAAGTTACTAAAGGACCGTTTAGAGAAGATATACTTGTTAATGGCGTTGTATTGCCCATTACTACCATTTATTTAGATGCTTTAGAGGGGGGACGGGTTGAGCAACGCTATGTAGAAGATGGTGCCAATATGAAGAAAGATCAGCCTATACTACGTTTGTCAAATACTGATCTTGAATTGAGCCTGGCCAGTCAGGAAAATCAAGTATACGCAGCGCAAACGCAGATACAAATATCGCGCAATAACGCCCAGCAAAATACCATTGGCAAGCTTAACCAAATGGCCGATGTTGATAATGCTTTTAAGGAAGCCGAGCGGGTATATAAATTGAACGATCAACTGTATAAGCAAAAAGCCATAGGCTTGCAGGAGTTTAAGCAAGCACAAAACGCTTATGACTATCAGGTTAGGCGCAGAAATTTAACTATACAAATATTAAAGCAGGATACAGCCTTAGTAAGGCAGCAGGATGCACAAACCCGCGAGCAATATGCTCAAATGAAAAAAACATTGGATTTGATGCGTAAAAAAGTGGCAGACCTGGTTGTAAGAGCACCTGTTGACGGGCAACTTACCGCTCTTGATGCCGAGGTAGGGCAAAATAAAAATAAAGGCGAACGGCTGGGGCAAATTGATGTACTATCGGGCTATAAGGTGCGGGTGGATATTGATGAACATTATATAACACGAATATTTAATGGCTTAATGGGTGATTTTGATATTGATGATAAAACTTATCAGCTTAAAATCACCAAAGTGTTTACCCAGGTTACCAATGGGCATTTCCAGGTAGATATGCAATTTGTAGGACAGGTACCCAAAACGATAAGAAGAGGGCAAACTTTACAAATACGCCTTGCGTTGGGCGATGAAACACAAGCCATATTATTACCTAAAGGCGGCTTTTACCAGCAAACCGGCGGCAACTGGATATTTAAAGTAAGCAATGATGGCAAAACAGCTTACAGGGTTGACATACAACTGAACAGACAAAGCCCTGATTATTATGAAGTATTACAGGGCCTTAAACCCGGCGATAGGGTAATAACATCAAGCTATGATACCTATGGCGATATACAGGAATTGGTTTTAAAAAAGTAAATTAATCACAATTATTAACAGGCCTAATGGCTAAAAATTATGATAAAAATAACCGAGCTTGAAAAATTTTACCGCACCGAAGAGGTAGAAACCGTTGCTTTAAACAAACTCAGCATTGAAATTAAAAAAGGCGAGTTTGTAGCCATAATGGGGCCTTCGGGCTGCGGCAAATCCACTTTGCTGAATATACTTGGCATGCTTGATGACCCGGATGGAGGCAGCTACCTGTTTAATGATATTGAGGTGGCGCATTTTAACGAACGCAAACGTGCCGACCTGCGTAAGCATAACATTGGTTTTGTATTTCAGAGCTTTAATTTGATAGATGAATTAACGGTGTTTGAAAATGTTGAACTGCCGCTTATCTACACCGGCGTAGCATCAGCAGACAGAGTGAAAAAGGTTGAAGCCGTGCTTGACAAGATGCAGATAATGCATCGCCGCAACCATTACCCGCAGCAGCTATCAGGCGGGCAGCAACAGCGGGTTGCCATAGCCCGAGCTGTAGTAAACAATCCCAAACTGATATTAGCCGATGAACCTACCGGTAACCTGGATAGCCGGAACGGTAACGAGGTAATGGAACTGCTAACCGATTTGAATGAGCAAGGCACCACCATTATCATGGTTACCCACTCCGAGCATGATGCGCGGTATAGTCACCGTATTATCCGCTTATTGGACGGACAGGCCGTGATTGAAAATATTATGATTTAAAAGTATTGAACCAATACCATATAGTTAGTTGATTGCATCTGTAACCCCCTCCCTTAGGGGAGCGGCTTGCAGATATAGTAATGAATGTCATGATAAAAAACTACATCAAAATCGCCTGGCGAAACTTGTTAAGGAACAAGGCGCATACATTTATAAACCTGGTCGGACTTTCGGTTGGGTTGGCGTGCGGTTTATTAATAATGTTATGGGTGCAAAGCGAGCGAAGTGTAGATGCTTTTCACGTTAATGGTAAGCAATTGTATCAGGTTTATGAGCGCCAGACTAATGATGGTAAGGTTGACGCCAACTACCTGACACAAGGTTTACTGGCTGATGAGTTGAAAAAACAGATTCCGGAAGTGCAGTATGCCAGTGGTTTGGAACAGAACTTTCCGCGAACATTTGAGGCTAATAACAAGATAGTGAAAATGGACGGCACCTATGCTGGGATAGATTTCTTTAAAATGTTTACTTACCCTTTGTTGCAGGGTAATCCCAAAACAGCTTTGGATATTCCTGATGGCATAGCTGTTTCGCGAAAAATGGCAGAAATATTTTTTGGCTCGCCTGAAAAAGCTATGGGGAAAACTATACGATATGAGAATAAAGATAACCTGATTATAACAGCAGTTTTTGAGAACGTGCCAACTAACTCGTCTCAGCAGTTTGACTTTTTGAGAAGTTGGAAGTCGTTTGTTGCCGAAAATGCCTGGGCAAATACCTGGAGCAGTACCAGTCCCGCTACATTTATTCAGCTACGTGCTGATGCAGATCCCGTTAAAGCAGGTAATAAGATAAAAGACATTGTTCGTACGCACAGGCCTGAAGCAAACATTGAGTTGTTTTTACAACCTTATACCGAGAAATATCTGCACTCTGCTTTTAAAAATGGTCAAATTGATGGCGGCCGTATAGAATATGTGCGTCTTTACAGTATAGTAGCTATTTTTATTTTGTTAATAGCCTGCATCAATTTTATGAATCTGGCAACCGCCCGTTCGGTAAAACGTGCTAAAGAGGTTGGTGTGCGAAAAGTGGTAGGAGCAATTCGGTCGGCCTTAATGGGGCAATTTATATGCGAAGCTATGCTATTAACATTTATATCTATGCTGTTTGCATTGATATTAGTGCTGATAACTTTACCGGCCTTTAATAACTTAGTGGGCAGGCAATTATTTATTCCGGTAAGCCATCCCGGATTTTGGCTTGCATTATTAGTATTATTTACTTTAACCGGCATAGTTTCGGGGAGCTATCCGGCATTTTTCCTATCATCTTTAAACCCCATTCGTATTTTAAAAGGCAGTCCTGCTTTTACAAGTGGTGCTAAATTCTTCCGTAAGGGTTTAGTGGTTTTTCAATTTACCCTTGCTGTAGTTTTAATTGTTGGTACCATTATCATTTACCGGCAAATGCAATTTATACAAACCAAAAACATTGGTTATAACCGCGATAACTTGCTGTATATTCCCCTGGAAGGCGGTTTGGTTAAAAACTATTCGCTATTTAAAGAAGATGCAACCAAAATTCCGGGTATTCAGTTTATTTCAAAGATGAAGGAATCGCCCACGGTAATTACCCACAGTAAGGGTGATATAGCTTGGGAAGGCAAGGACCCAAATTCAAATATATCAATATCAGATGCAACTGTAGGATATGATTTTGTGAAAACCCTGCAATTACAAATAAAGGAAGGACGTGACTTTTCAACAGCGTATGCCGACTCGGCAAGTTTCCTGGTAAATGAAAGTGCGGTAAAAAAAATGGGATATAGCAGCCCGCTTGGCAAGCCAATTTGGTGGGGTGATAAAAAAGGAAAAATTGTTGGGGTATTAAAAGATTTCCATTTTAATTCCATGCATCAAGCCATTGAACCAATGGTTATCAGATTTGCCGACAATCAAAAATTCGGCAACATAATAATTCGTATAAAGCAAGGCAGCACAAAAAATGCAATTACAGGATTAGAAAAATTATGCAAACAATTAAACCCCGGGTTTACCTTTAATTACCAATTTTCTGATCAGGAATACACCAAGCTATATAATAGCGAACAGATGGCAGGTAACCTGGCTAACTATTTTACTTTGTTGGCCATATTTATTTCATGCCTCGGCTTATTAGGGTTAGCAATGTTTGTTGCCGAACAACGCATTAAAGAAGTAAGCATCAGAAAAGTATTAGGTGCTAATATCAGTTCATTATTTGCCTTGTTATCTTCTGAGTTTTTATGGCTGATAATTATTGCATTATTAATTGCTACGCCCATAGCCTGGCTTGCAATAAATAGTTGGCTGCAAAGTTTTGCATACCATATAACTATCCAATGGTGGGTATTTGCACTTTCGGGTGGCCTGATAATTTTTATAGCAATGGCAACAGTTAGTATACAAATAATAAGGGCTGCCTTAACCAATCCTGTTAAAAGTTTACGAA
>JAICMD010000166.1 GCA_025929405.1 Mucilaginibacter sp.
CATTTATCAGGTACTATATAGTAAATATCGTCAGACAAGGCGCTTTGGGTTTCCTCTGCGTTTAATGTAACACCATCGCCAAAATCAATTACTCCTCTTAAACCTGTACCGTCAGAAAAACGCCATGCAGCACCTGCATCGTAAATAGCGTTATTTGGGCACTCCGGTTCGCAAGCTCCGCAGTTTATACATTCATCGGTGATTATAATCGCCATATCGTTTAAATAATATTATATTCTTAACTTACCTTTGCCGGTATTAATAAAGTGCAAATATAACAAAAAAAGGATTTAACAGTTTTAAATCCTAACCATATATATGTCAAATTTAAATACCCATAAATCAATTAGGGCATTTGCTGGTCTTGGCCAATATTTATTGCACCCCGATGAGCAATTGCAACAGTTGATTGATACCGAATGCCAGCATAATCCGTGGTTTACGCCCGCCAATATTAAACGGGCGGTTACTGCCATTGCAAATACACTTACTGATACCAACCTTACCAATTGGTTAGGCAGATATAACCAAACAGAACATTCGCCCCAAAAAGTTGGATTAATATTGGCAGGCAATATCCCTTTGGTGGGCTTTCATGATGTATTATGCGTGCTGTTAAGCGGCAATACCGCCTTAATAAAAGCATCTACGCAGGATGCCCGTTTGATTACCCATCTGTTAAAAAAGCTAACAGAAATTGACCCCGGTTTTACTAACAGATATTCGTTTGTTAATCGCCTTGAAAATTTTGATGCCATTATAGCTACCGGCAGCGACAATACCTCGCGCTATTTTGAATATTATTTCAGCAAGGTACCGCATATCATCCGCAAAAATCGCAACAGTTTGGCTGTGCTAACAGGTAAAGAAACTGAAGAGCAATTGTATCGATTGGGCCATGATATTTTTGATTATTATGGTTTGGGCTGCCGTAATGTTTCAAAAATGCTGGTACCAAAGGGATATGATTTCATCCCGTTTTTTGAGGCTATTCAACCTTATTTTGCTTTAACAGATCATCATAAATATCACAACAATTATGATTATAATAAATCCATTTACCTGGTAAACGGGGATAAACATTTAGATAATGGCTTTTTACTGCTAAAAGAAGACAGCAGATGGGTATCGCCACTGGCGGTTTTGTATTATGAATATTATGAAAACATACCAGCAGTAGAAGGTATTATAAACAGCGTGAGCGACAAACTGCAATGTGTGGTGAGTACAATCCCACTAAATGTACAAACCCAAATTGTTGATTTTGGCATGAGCCAGCAACCCGCATTATGGGATTATGCCGACGGTGTTGACACGATGGATTTTTTATCAAATCTTTATACCTTTGGTGAAGGTAAAAGCTGAAAGCACAAAGGTCTTACCATACAATGCTTTTAGCTTTGTGCTTTAAGCTTTAAGCTCAAGAATGTATATTATAAAAGTTAAAGGCGTTGCCAAAATACCTGATTATGTGCAGCTAAGGGATGATAAATTTACTCTGCTGGCATATTTCAGGGTTGACCGACCGGAAAAATCATTGGATAAAGCCGGGCTGGCCGACAAAGCCGAATACATAATGAATATTGTTAAGGACCTGCCCTTTGGACAGATACTAAAATTAGAACTGTAATAAAATGATCGGTAACTCAATAATAAAGCTAAATGGTGTTGATATTTTTCAGCAAAAACACCTGGTACTGTCAAATGTAAACCTGCATATTGATAAAGGCGATTTTGTATGGTTGATTGGTCAGACAGGCTCGGGCAAAAGTAGTTTGCTTAAAGTTATTTATGGCGATCTGATCATCCCCAACGGGTCGGGCCATGCCTGTGGTTATGACCTGAGTAAACTTGCTGATAAGGACATCCCTTTTTTACGTCGTAAGTTGGGCATTGTGTTCCAGGATTTTCAGTTACTAACAGATCGTTCGGTTGAGCAAAACCTGCAATTTGTACTGCGTGCCACCGGCTGGACAGACCCAAAACTAATTGCTGATAAAATATTGGACGTTTTGGAAAAGGTTGGCTTACGTTCAAAGCTTAAAAAAATGCCGCATGAGCTTTCGGGCGGCGAGCAGCAGCGTGTGGTTATTGCCCGTGCGCTATTAAACGACCCGGAAATTATCCTGGCGGATGAACCTACCGGTAACCTTGATCCTGATACTTCAGAAGAAATTGTATTGCTGCTGAAACAGATAAGTCAAGCGGGCACGGCAGTTGTTGTAGCTACGCATGATTATCATATCATCCGTACCTTCCCTTCGCGCATAATTAAGTGCGAGAATGGTAAAGTATTGGAGGATGTGCAGATAGCGTAGTCTGAATCACAGATTTTAATGATAAATGATTTCATAGATGTTGATCAGCGTAATCTATAAATCACTAAAATCAGTGATTCAGACATCTGTGATTCTGACACCTCATACTGACACCACTACCTGAAAAATTTTATTCCGCTGACAGCTTGTCGGCTTTTCAATAATGGCAGGATACTTGTTTTGCCGTATTTACTATGAATTTTAACGATATGTTGAAAAAGAAAAAGACAGATAATTCAGACACACCTGAAATTTTGAATGACAATATGGACGCCAACGATGCAAATGAAACACCTCAAACCGAAGGTACATTAGACGAAAAATCTGCCGAGGATCTTTTAAAAGAAGAACTGGCACTGGCAAATGATAAATACCTGCGCCTGTATGCCGAGTTTGATAACTTTAGGCGTCGCACTACTAAAGAACGTATCGATCTGCTGCAAACAGCCGGTAAAGAAATAGTAGTGGCATTACTGCCTGTTTTGGACGATTTTGACCGTGCCATTAAATCGATGGAAACTGCTACCGATGTAAAGGCAATTAAAGAAGGTGTAGTGCTGGTACAGAATAAATTAACCAATATCCTGTCGCAAAAAGGCTTAAAGCCAATGGAATCAATAGGCACCGCCTTTGATGCCGACCTGCACGAAGCCATTACCAACGTGCCTGCCCCTACTGACGATATGAAAGGCAAGGTGATTGACGAAATGGAAAAAGGATATTATTTAAATGATACCGTTGTACGCTTTGCCAAAGTTGTGGTAGGCGCGTAATTAATTTCGAATTTCGGATGTTCAATTTCGAATTATTTTAGTGAACGTCTGGAATTTATATATAGTTAAATCCGAAATTTCAATTTCGAAATCCGATATAATAAAAAACCATGTCTAAAAGAGATTACTACGATGTGCTGGGAGTTGCCCGCGGTGCCGATGCTGAGGAGATAAAGAAAGCTTATCGTAAAATGGCTATCAAATATCACCCTGATAAAAACCAGGGCGACAAGGATGCCGAGGAAAAATTTAAGGAAGCTGCCGAAGCTTACGAGGTATTAAGCAACCCCGAAAAGCGCCAGCGCTACAATCAGTTTGGACATGCGGCCAACGCACAGTCGGCCAATGGTGGCTACGGTGGTGGCGGTATGAATATGGACGACATATTTAGTCAGTTTGGCGATATTTTTGGTGGCGGTAGTCCGTTTGAAGGATTCTTTGGTGGCGGCGGTGGTCGCCAAAGCCAGGGAGGCAGGCGTGTAGCCCGTGGTAGTAATCTGCGCATTAAGGTTAGATTAACGCTGGAAGAAATTGCCAACGGCACCGAAAAGAAAATAAAGGTAAACAAACAGGTTATTTGTCAAACCTGTGAGGGTACCGGCGCAAAGGATAAATCATCCTTCCAAACCTGTAAAACGTGCGGCGGTCAGGGTGCGGTAAGGCGTGTAACCAATACCATATTGGGCCAGATGCAAACTACCAGCACCTGCCCTACCTGTAACGGCGAAGGCACTACCATAACTTCAAAATGTACCGTTTGCCATGGTGATGGCGTTGTACGCGGTGAAGAAACCATTAGCATCAATGTACCTGCCGGTGTAAGCGAAGGTATGCAGCTAAGCATGAGCGGCAAAGGCAACGCTGCCCCACGCGGTGGTGTACCGGGCGACCTGATTATATTGATTGAGGAAATTCCGCACGAAACCCTAAAACGCGACGGTAATAACGTGATATACGATCTGCATATCAGCTTTGTTGATGCGGCGTTGGGTACAAGCATTGAAGTACCTACTATTGATGGAAAAGCAAAAATCAAGATCGACCCCGGTACACAGGGCGGTAAAATATTACGCTTAAAAGGCAAAGGCGTGCCCGAAGTTAACTCCTACCACCGCGGCGATCAACTGGTACACATCAACATCTGGACACCAAAAGCACTGAACGGCGAGGAACGCGCCATATTAGAGAAACTGCAGGATTCGCCAAACTTTAAACCCAATCCCGGTAAAAATGAGAAAAGCTTTTTTGAACGGATGAAGGAATATTTTGAATAAAACAAGAAAACGAAAACAATTTATAGCCCATGATCATTTGATTATGGGCTTTTTATTTTAAGCTGATTTGAAGCGTATATTTGATTACATGAAAAACACTATAGCCGTAATGGACCTCGGCACTAATACCTTCCATTTATTGATCGCCGCGGGCAGTGCTATTGAACCCGAAATTTTATTTAAAACTACTGATCCGGTCAAGTTGGGTGAGGGCGGCATTAATAAAGGTATTATTCAGCAAGTGGCTTTTGAGCGCGGTGTTAGGGCCATGCAGCAATTTCATGAGCAGATATTAAAATTTGATGTACAAAAAACAAGGGCCATAGCCACCTCTGCCCTGCGCAGTGCCTCAAACGGGCAGGATTTTATTGATGAAGTAAAAGCTAAAACCGGCATCGATATTGAAACAATTAATGGCGATGAAGAAGCAGGGTTTATTTATAAAGGCGTAAAAGCCGGTGGCTGCCTTAATGATAAAAATGCGCTGATAATGGATATCGGCGGCGGCAGCATTGAGTTTATTTTAGGAAGTGAAAACGGCATACTATGGAAACAAAGTTTTGAGATTGGTGCAGCGCGATTAATGGATAAGTTTCATCAGATTGACCCCATTACTCCTGAAGCTATTAATGAGTTAAAAGCGTATCTGGAAAATAAACTGGCCGATCTTTTCAATGCTATGAAATCTTACCGGATTGATTATCTGATAGGTTCATCAGGTGCATTTGACACCTTTGCCGAAGTGATAGAAGGCGACAAGGGAAATCCTTTCGATGTTAAAAAAATCAAGAAATACACTTTTAATATTGATGAACTGATCTCAACTACAGATCACCTGATAATTTCATCACATAACCAACGTGCAAGCAATAAAAACATAGTGCCTATCAGGGTGGATATGATAGTGGTTTCGTCTATTACCACACGCTTCATAATGCAGAAGTTTAACATCAGCAGGGTTATGCTTTCAACCAATTCATTAAAGGAAGGCGTTGTGGCCGATATGCTGGGCTAATTTATCCGGTCATCCCCGAACTTGATATTAGTTTAAGCTCAACCCCTTTATTATCATTTACAAACCATAATAAAATTTTGTATTAATAATTAGCAGTTATTTCCGTTTAAAAATTACATTTTTGCCAAAATTTTATAAAGAATGCAGAGTTACCAGGAATTTCTTGATCTCAGTGTTGGCTTCCCACAGGAAGGATTTGAGATTATTGAGGATGAGCTATATTTTCATGATCTGAACCTGATGGAGATGATCGAAACGTATGGCACTCCTTTGCGTTTTACTTATTTGCCTATTATCTCTAAAAAAATACAACAGGCAAAATTGCTGTTTCAGCAGGCTATTGTTAAAAATAACTATCGCGGCAGCTACAAATATTGCTATTGTACCAAAAGCTCGCACTTCAGGCACATTGTTGAAGAGGCTTTAAAGAATGATATCCACCTGGAAACATCATCAGCTTTTGATATGCCGATGATTGATGCTTTGGAGAAAAAAGGCGCCGTAGCAAAAGATGTTACTGTAATATGCAACGGTTTTAAAACCTACCAGTATAAGCAGTATATTATTGATATGCTGCATGATGGTTTTAAAAACATCATCCCGGTATTGGATAATAAGGAAGAATTTAACCTGTATGATGATGAGGTTGTAATGGATACTCCTTGCAACCTGGGCATACGTATAGCGGCAGAGGAACAACCTGATTCGCAATTTTATACTTCGCGTTTAGGTGTGCGTTTGGAGGATGTTATTGATTTTTACCACAACAAAATTGAAGATAATCCTAACTTCCAGGTTAAGCTGCTGCACTTCTTTATTAACTCCGGCATTTCTGATACGCCATATTACTGGAACGAGTTAGAAAAGTACGTTACCCTTTACTGCAAGTTCAAAAAAGTAAACCCGCATTTGGATACGCTGGACATTGGCGGTGGCATGCCTTTTAAAGATTCGCTGGTGTTTGATTTTGATTATGAATACATGATCAATGAGATTGTAAGCCGTATCAAAGAGATCTGCGCCGATAATGATACTGAAGAACCGGATATTATTACCGAATTTGGCAAATACACTGTTGCCGAAGCTTCGGGGATATTGTATAAAGTATTGGGTCGTAAGCAACAAAACGACCGTGAAAAATGGTTGATGCTGGATGGATCATTCATTACCAACCTGCCTGATGTTTGGGCCTTGAATCAAAAATACATCCTGTTGCCTATTAATAATTGGGATTCCGAATACGAACGTGTTAATCTTGGCGGCATAACCTGCGACGGGCAGGACTACTATAACCAGGAAGCACACATGAACAGTGTATTTATGCCAAAAACCCGTAAGGTACAATACCTGGGCTTTTTTAATACCGGCGCCTACCAAGAGGTACTAAGCGGCTATGGCGGCATACATCACTGCCTGCTGCCGTCACCAAAGCATGTTATCATCCGCCGTAACCGTGATGAAACATTTAACTTCGAGGTATTTGGCGAGGAGCAAAATAGTAAGCAGGTGTTGAAGATATTGGGATATTGATTGTCAGTGGACAATGGTGAGTAGTGAATTATACTTTACTATTTACCACTCCCCGCTCATTATAAATCACTATATTGCTGTGTAAACGCTATACCCAATGCTCGAACAGTACGACCTGCATAACATACTGGTGCTTGATATTGAAACTGTACCCCAATACAGCAGTCATGACGAGTTGCCGGATAACCTTAAAAAACTGTGGGATCTGAAGACTACCGGCCAACGAAAAGAAGAAACTCCCGAAAACTTTTATGAACGCGCAGGCATCTGGGCCGAGTTTGGAAAGATCATCTGCATATCAGCAGGTATATTTACCGGGGGAAGGAACACCGGATTGCGTGTAAAATCTTTCGCTTCTCACGACGAAAAAGAACTGTTGGAAAAATTTGCGCAGCTTTTGCATAGCCAACCAGCCAGCCTGGTTCTTTGTGCACATAATGGTAAGGAGTTTGACTTTCCGTATATATGCCGCCGTATGCTGATACACGGTATGCCCTTTCCCTCGCAATTGCAAATAGCAGGTAAAAAGCCGTGGGAAGTGAACCACTTAGATACCATGGAACTTTGGAAGTTTGGCGATTATAAAAACTATACCTC
>JAICMD010000301.1 GCA_025929405.1 Mucilaginibacter sp.
ATAAGATTCTTCGCTCCGCTCAGAATGACAATTAGCATTTTATTATGAAAAAAAACATCCTACTATCCATATTTTCGGGCTTGCTGCTTTGGCTGGCATGGCCCCCCATGCATTATACCACTATATTTTTATTTATAGGTTTGGTGCCGATGTTGTTGGCCATTGAAAATATCATCCAATCCACATCAAACCGAAAGGGTAAATTAATATTCGGCACCGCGTTTTTAGGCTTCTTTATCTGGAATAGCTTGTCTATTTACTGGGTTTATAATTCACTCAAAATTGTGGGCGAATTAGTGGCTATTCCAATAACATTAATACCTTATTCGCTTGGGCCATTGTTAATGGCTACGGCATGCTGGTTATATTACCGGTTTAGGTTGATAACCAACAGAAACAAAGGGCTTATAGCCTTAGTTTGTTTTTGGATAGGATATGAATACCTGCACCAAACCTGGGAACTAAGCTTCCCGTGGATGACTTTGGGCAATGGCTTTGCTGTAACACACCAATGGGTGCAGTGGTATGAGTATACCGGTGTATATGGCGGTACTATTTGGATTTGGGCTATCAATATTTTATTATTCCTAATTTATATCGGCTTCCGCGAAGCGCAAACAAAACAAACCAGGCAGAAGCTAATAATTGCTGCAGTAACGGTAATTGTATTGCCTTTAAGCTTTTCGTTATATAAATATTATAACTATACAGAGCAGGCCGACCCCTCGAATGTAGTAGTAGTACAACCCAATATTGACCCATATTTTAAAATGGGCGATATACCGGTGTCTCAGCAAATACAAACGCTTACCCATCTTTCTGATTCAGTAGGACAAGTAAATACCGAGTTTTTTATATGGCCCGAAACAGCTATTGCCGATCCTGTTAATGAGGATAGAATACGCACCAGCCCCTATTTTTTGCAGGCCCAGCAATTTTTAAATAAATACAAAAACGGCACTATTATTACCGGCGCCGAAACCCAAAAATACTTTAATACTGACAAAACCGAAACTGCCAGCCCCATTGCAGGCACCAATGAGTATGTAGATAATTATAATACAGCCCTCACTATTGAAAACTCGGCCGAGGTACATTTTTACCATAAATCAAAACTGGTACCGGGAGCCGAAGCGTTACCTTTTAGCCATACCCTTGCGTTTTTAAAACCTGTGTTTGAACATTTGGGCGGTGCAACAGGCTCATACGCCGGGCAGGAAAACCCGGGCGTACTGTATGCCCAAAGCGGTATTGGCGCCGCCCCGGTAATATGTTACGAATCAATATGGGGCGAATGGGTAGCACGTTCAGTACGCAGCGGTGCGCAATTTATTGCTATTATTACTAATGACGGATGGTGGGAAAACACTTCGGGCAAGGATCAGCATCTTGATTATGCCAAGCTACGCGCTATTGAAACTCGGCGTTGGGTTTGCCGGTCGGCCAATACGGGTATATCGGCATTTATTAATCAGCGCGGCGATATTGTACAACAAACCAAATGGTGGACCAAAGCTGCTATTAAGCAGGATATTAACCTAAATTCCGACCTTACTTTTTACGTTACCTATGGCGATTATCTGCCTAAAATTACCAGCTTTTTAGCTTTGCTTGGGATAATAGGTATTTTAGTGAGGGTGAGATTTAAAAGAAAGGAAAAATAAATAAGTATTGTCATTCTTCCCTGCTCAATATAAATTCAAGCAGATCATGAATAGGCTGCCGGATAATCTTTCCTACCTCAATGTTGTGCTCAGCACAAAGCGCCTTTAACTCGTCGGAAAAAACATAGGCTATTGAGCCTACAAAATTACACTTGTATTTATGGTACTGTGGATATGATTTAATGTTGGTTTCAATAAACTCTGTCAATCCCTGACGCAGTATATTTTGGCCATAATCAGTACGCCTTATTACATTCATAAACCGGGCAAATGATGCCAGGTATGAATTTGCGCGTGGCTTTTGATAAACATTACTTACTACAATTTCTTTGGTGAGGCTGTAGGTTTTATCAAATTGCGAATAAACAGTATCGGGCATGTTACCGTATAAAAAATCGGTTATCAGCGCTTTGCCAAACCATGTGCCCGATCCTTCGTCACCTAAAATAAAACCCAGGCCATGCTTGCCTGCATGTATTTCCTCCCCATCAAAAAATGAAATATTTGAACCTGTACCCAAAACACAGCATAAACCCTTTTCGTGCCCGCAAGTGGCATAGGCAGATCCTAACAGATCGCTGTCCACACTTATATACGATGCTTTTTGAAAAACTGTGCTTAATGCGTTTGATACAATTTCGTGTCTGTCGGGGCTTGAGCATCCTGCACCAAAAAAATATATTTCGGTAATATCGCCGCCGCTGGCTATCAGGTCTGCAGCTTTATCCTGCAATACTTTTACAATTTCCTTTTCGGTTAAAAAGTAAGGGTTAAGGCCGGGGGTTCTGAACTCGCGAGGCTCATGCCCGGGTTGTGATAGTAACCAATCTGTTTTTGATGAGCCACTGTCTGCAACTAAAATCATAGAGAAATTTCCTCGAGAATTTTTTGTGTAAGGGGCTTGTGTAAAAACTGGGTGATATATTTATTATCTGCTGATTTTTTAATATCTGCGGGGTCAAGCGATGACGACAATAAAAATACCTTAATATTTTTTTTAGCTATAGCCAGTTTATCATAAAGTTCCAGAAACTCAAAACCGTCCATTGTAGGCATCCTGATATCTAAAAAAATAACATCAGGCGTTACCGAGCCATCACGCAACCATTCCAATGCGTCATCCGGCGATTCGCTTATTACAATATTATTTGCAAATCGGCTGTTCTCCAAAAGCTTACGCGTGACAATATTATCAATATAATTGTCATCAATCAGGAGGCATGTGGTATAACGTTGGGTCATTACTCCAAAAATAGCTTTTTAGTTTAATAATATTATTATTGAATATTAATATTATTACTAATTTGCTTTAAGGTTATTTCGGCTATTTTTGATTGATATTGAGCCGCAAAAAATTTAACCTGCGCATCAAGAAAGTTTTCCTCAGCCTGTCTTACCTCTAAAGGCGTTATATTACCAAGCCTGTATTTTTCTAATGAAATGTCCAGATTATGGCGCGCAACCTCTACGTTGCTTTCGCCCAACCTGGTCAAATCAAGGCCCGAAGTATAATTATTATACAATGTATTTATTTGTGCCTCTATAGTTTGTTTGGCCTTATTATAACTTATTTCCGAGTTATCTATCTGTATTTTGGCGTTACGTTCGCGTCTGTTTTGGTTAAAGCCGTCAAATATATTTATAGTGGCTGTAAGACCGTAATTTAATCCATGTGCATCCTGGTACTGCGCAAAACCGCTTGGCGAATGACTATTACTAAAGTTATATCCTGTATTTACACCTATTTGAGGATAGCGGGTTGAACGTACCTGCCGTAAATTAATTTCAGCAAGGCGCTTATTTATCTGCGCTGATAAAATAGTTGGATTTTGTGTATTGGCACTATTTAATATATCTGCAAACACTATTTTATCATCAACAATAATGGTATCGGCTACCGAAA
>JAICMD010000070.1 GCA_025929405.1 Mucilaginibacter sp.
TCTGATCAAGCGCGGTAAGCATTAGTATGGGGGTTGTACTATCAGTTTGGCGTAAGTGGCGGCAAAGGTCAATGCCGTTCATATCGGGCAGCATCACATCCAAAATAAAAAGATCAAAGGTGTGGTTTTTAACTGCTTCCTTAGCGCCCTGCCCATCGGTAATAATAGTTATTTTGTACCCTTGTTCCTCAAGCCCCTTGCAAATAAAGGCGGCTACTTTTTGTTCATCTTCAACCAAACAAATATTATTCATGGCTATACAATAACTATATAACTGCTAAGGTAGTATTAAGCCCTGAATAATAGCAAATGTGGGATATGTAAATACACTATTTCTTAGTATTTTCGCCACAAATAAGCATGGTTTAACTGTTATTGAAGCCCCCGAATGAACAATACCCATAAGGCCCTAAACGTATTTTTATTTAATGCCACGTTACTGCTTGGTTTTATTGTTTTAAATTCCTTTAAAGTTCATCAAGGCCCCGACTCTACTAAAACATCATCATCATTCCGGCTTAAAACTATTGTGATTGATGCCGGGCATGGTGGCAAGGATCCCGGCGCACATGGCTCGTTCTCGGTTGAAAAAAATGTGGCACTGGCCATTGCAAAAAAATTGCGCCGCGCAATTAATGATGAATTGGGCAACGTTAATGTAGTAATGACCCGATCTGACGATACTTTTATTGAACTTAACCGTCGATCGGACATTGCCAATAATGCCAAAGGTAATCTGTTTATTTCCATTCATTGCAACTCATCGCCCGAGGGGACAGCAGCGCGGGCCAATAAGCAAAAAGGCGTAATGTTGCTGGTATATGGTTTACACCGCGTTAAGGAGCAACTGGAGGCCATCCGCGAAAACTCGTCGATATATATTGAAAAGGATTATAAAACCAGATATCAAACCTATGCCGAGAACGACCCTACCAATATTATCCTCACCAATTTGTATATGCAAAAGTACCGTAAACAAAGCATCCTGTTTGCTGATTTACTGAATGACAATTTTAAAAATACCGATAAGCGCCCAAGCATTGGCGTAAAAGAGCAGGGCGTGTTGGTGTTGGCCCACAGCGCCATGCCAGCCGTTTTAATTGAGACCGGATTTATAAACAACCCTGATGAGGAGAAATATTTAAACTCAGAAGATGGACAGAACGCGATAGCGCAAACTATTTTAAGGTCCATAAAAACCTACAAAAAGGAGTTATCCTTTTAGTATTTGTATACTTTGGCCTACAAATACCGTACATTATTGTGAATTTGTGTACAATATTTAGTCGGTTAAGGTTAATAAATCCCCCTGAAGAAGCCGGACAACGGAACATCAAAATAATAGCATACTTTTCTGAGGGTTTCCAGCCGGATATCTATTTTTCCTGATTCTAAACGGGCAATGTTGATATTGGTATCACTATAAAACTTTTCCTGGGTTACCCCGTTTTGCCGTCTTAGCCGCTTTATTTGTAACGACACCTTTTTTTTAAAAGCCCCGTCAGATGTGTTAAGATACTCAAAGTCAGTAAATAACATAACAAATTTCCTTATTAATATTGGTGCGGTGTATTACCGCATTAAACATTGGTAAAGTTAATTTTTATTTCCAAATTCTGACGAATAAGTCATTGCGATATCGGATTAATGGCTCTAAATTTGTTTAACAACACTTGATCCTACAAGTATCTTGAAAAATAAAAAAAATTAAAATTCGAATTCTCAGGCGCCCAAGCTGAGGTTTTTTGTTCTTTGTTTTGGGTTTAATCAATAGTTTAAATTAATTAGGGGAAAGAGAGCTTCAAAAAGGCTCTCTTTTTTTGTGGACTCACCGGGCAGCGTTTTGTTGAACAACAGTATTTTACGCAGGAGGTAACAGAAATTAGTTATTAAATTTTTTCTTGTTCATTCTTCTTCGCCCATTGGCTGAGATTGATAGGCGGCGACTAATTATAAGGGGAATAAGATGCTTCGTTCCTCAGCATGACAAAAAATAAAAAATTACCTGTCATCCTGAGCGATAGCGAAGAATCTTATACACTTTGTGCTATTTAAATGACAGTTGCCATTGGCCTTACCGCTATATTTGATAACCATATTTTTTACAATGAAACGTAAGGCGCTGTTATTCTTATTATTGATGTTGGCTTTTTACATAGGCTTTGCACAAAAACTTACTACCGGCATTTGGCGCGGGGCTTTAAAAACCGGGGCTGGCATTGAAATACCTTTTAACTTTGAGGTAAGCAACGTGGCCGGTAAGCCACATCTGGCTATTATTAATGCCGATGATCGTTTTAAAGTTGATGCGATAAGCTTTAATAAAGATTCGGTTTTTATACGGATGCCTTTGTTTGATTCGGAGTTCAGGCTCAAACAAATGGCGGGGAAGCTGCAAGGTAAATGGATACGCCACCTGGGCGATCATGATGTGGCTATGGATTTTATTGCCACACCTAATACCCCATGGCGAATTATCCCCCATGCGCCAAAAGCTGCTGTGAATATTACCGGCAGATGGTCGGCCACGTTTGTAAATGATAAAGGTAAATCCAGCGTTACCATTGGCGAATTTAACCAGACGGGAAATAAATTAACAGGTACTTTTTTAACCACCACCGGCGATGACCGTTACCTGGAAGGAATTGTTATGGGCAATACCCTGTATCTGTCGGGCTTTGACGGTAACAATAATTATTTATTTACAGGTAAGGTTAACGGAAAAACCATTACGCAAGGCAGGCGGTATGCAGGCCTCGCCAGCGTAACTAACTGGACGGCCCGCCGTGATGATAATGCCCGCTTGCCTGATGCTTACGCGCTCACCGCATTAAAACCGGGATATAAAAAAATTGATTTCTCGTTTCGGGATATGCAGGGTAAAAAGGTTTCGTTAACCGATAGCCGCTTTAAAAACAAGGTGGTTATTGTACAGATATTAGGCTCGTGGTGCCCCAATTGTATGGACGAAACCGCCTATCTGGTAAACTATTATAAAAAATTCCATCCCAGGGGAGTTGAAATTGTTGGCCTGGCTTATGAGCGCACTAAAGATTTTAATAAATCAAAAGCATCATTATTGCAATTAAAAAATCGGTTTAATATACCCTATCCGTTGCTGATAACCGGATACACTGCCAGCGGCGATGATCCGGCGAAAAGCCTGCCTATGCTGGCAAAAGTTGTAGGTTTTCCAACTACTATAATTATTGATAAAAAAGGCAATGTGCGTAAAATACATACGGGCTTTAGCGGCCCCGGAACCGGCAACTATTACACCGAATTTAAAAAGGAATTTGAAGCATTGACAAATAATATGCTGGCCGAAAGGTAAACGCACGAAAATTGCAGTTTATGGCACAGATCATAAGATTATGAATATTTGCAGATATAGTTATTATATAATTAGATTTGAAATATACTTTAATTTTTGGCCCATTACCGGCGTAATGCGCTTTGCCTTAGAAAAATGATAGTGTATTTTTTACACATATTGTTATTTTTTTTAAAAATATAGGTTACTTTTGCTACTTATGCGGTAAAAAGAACCGTTTAAACATAAATTTAACATTACAAAACAATATTTTTTACATATTTCTGCATTTTTATACCCAATTTTGTTTGTATAGACATCGATTGCAGTAAAATATAAAGCGGCAGGCCCACAGCATTAACAATGAAAAAACCAGCATCCCAAATAAAAGTCCTTTCTGTTGACATTGGGGGTTCGCATGTTAAGGCAACTGTTTTAAACAGCAACGGCCAATTGCTGCAGCCATATCAAAAAGTTACCACACCTTCGCCTGCAAATCCTGAGAATATTATTAAGGATATTGAGCTGCTGGGTAAAGGTTTCCCTGAGTACGATTATGTATCAGTTGGCTTTCCGGGCTATGTTAAAAACGGCGTTGTTAAAACTGCGCCTAACCTGGATAATAAAGCCTGGAGAGATTTTGACCTGAGCAAAAACCTGAGTGCAGCATTGGGTAAACCCGCCAAAGTAGTAAATGATGCCGATATGCAGGGCCTCGGTGTTGTTGATGGCAGGGGCCTTGAACTTGTAATAACCCTGGGTACGGGTTTTGGCTCGGCATTATTGCTGGATGGCAACCTGCTGCCGCACCTGGAAATGGCGCATCACCCCTTCACCAAAAAACACACCTACGACGAATACATTGGCGAAAAAGCGTTAGACAAGATAGGCGACAAAAAATGGAACAGGCGCTTAAAAAATGTTTTATCAGTTTTAAAAACCGTATTTAATTACGACACTTTATATATAGGCGGGGGCAATGCCCGCAAAATAAATTTTAAGTTGGATAAAGGCATCAGAATTGTAACCAACGAAGACGGGATAAAAGGAGGAGCGCGCTTGTGGATAACTGATAAAGCGCACGAGCCGGTTAAGCTGCCCGCAGTTAAAAAAAGTAAATCACCAAAACTATTATAATACGATAAAAAAAATGGAGTCAACTACAAAAAGCATCGACGAATTAGGAATTGATACCGTACGCATACTATCTGCAGACGCTGTACAAAAAGCTAATTCCGGTCACCCGGGTACTGCTATGGCGCTTGCGCCTGTGGGCCACGTACTTTGGAAAGAGTTTTTAAACTACAACCCGCAAAACCCAGACTGGGCCAACCGCGACAGGTTTATCTTATCTGCCGGCCATGCCTGTATATTACAATATAGTTTTTTACACCTTTTGGGTTATGATATATCTTTGGATGACATCAAAAACTTCCGCCAGATGCACAGCAAAACTGCTGGTCACCCGGAGTATGGTTTGGCACCGGGTGTTGACGTTACAACTGGCCCGCTGGGGCAGGGTTTCGCTAACGGTGTAGGTTTCGCCATCGGTCAAAAACATTTGGCTGCCCGTTACAACAAGCCCGGCTTTAACCTTTTTGATTACCATATATATGCTATTTGCAGCGATGGTGATTTAATGGAAGGTGTAACTGCTGAAGCGGCTTCATTAGCCGGTCACCTGGAGTTGGGTAACATCATTTATATTTATGATGATAACAAAATATCAATTGAGGGCAGTACCGACATTGCGTTTAACGAAGATGTTGATGCCCGTTTCCGTGCTTATGGCTGGCATGTACAGTCTGTGAGCGATGCAAATGATACACATGCTTTACAACAGGCCTTAGTTAATGCCAAAGCCGAAACGCAAAAACCATCATTGATACGCGTTCGCTCATTAATTGCTTACGGCAGCCCTAATAAATCAGGCACTGCAGGTTCGCACGGCTCACCGCTGGGTGCTGACGAGATTAAACTGGTTAAAGAATTCTTTGGCTTTGATCCTGAAAAATCATTTAACATACCAACCGAAGTTGCCGATTACTATAAAAAAATTGGTGCACGCGGTATTGAAACCGAGAAAAAATGGAACCAGCTATTTGCTGATTACAAAGCTAAGTTCCCTGAATTAGCTGCCGAATATGAAGAGGCTTTTGCCGGTAATTTACCAAAAGGCTGGGCCGATAAATTGCCGGTATTTAAGGGATCAGATCCTAAAATGGCAACCCGCCAGGCATCAGGTAAAGTGTTAAACGCTATTGCTGCCGGCCTGCCAAATTTGATAGGTGGTGCAGCCGACTTAGCGCCGTCAACCGAAACTACGCTTAAAGAATTTACATCATTTACATCAGAGGATCGTACGGGCCGTAACTTCCACTTTGGCATCCGTGAGCATGCTATGGGTTCGGCATTAAATGGTATGGCTTTAACCAAGGGTATTATTCCGTTTGGTGCAACCTTCCTGATGTTTTCTGAATATATGCGCCCGCCAATCCGTTTGGCAGCCATTATGAAGATAGCCCCTATATTTGTGTATACGCATGATAGTATTGGCCTGGGCGAGGATGGTACCACCCACCAGCCTATTGAGCAGTTAATTTCATTGCGCTCTATCCCTAACATTACGGTTATTCGTCCGGCTGATGCTAACGAAACTGCACATGCATGGCGCGTAGCTATCGAGAAAAAAGACGGCCCGACCGTATTGGTATTTACCCGCCAGGGCTTGCCTATTTTGGATCAGGATAAATATGCCAATGCATCAAACCTTGAAAAAGGCGCTTATGTATTATCAGAAGCTTCAAAAACTCCGCAGGTAATATTACTGGCAACCGGATCAGAAGTATCATTGATATTAGAGGCACAAGCTAAGTTAGAAGCTGAAGGTGTTTCAACCCGCGTGGTGAGTATGCCATCATGGGAATTGTTTGAAAAGCAAGATGCCGCTTACAAAGAGTCGGTACTACCTAAAGCTATCAAAAAACGTTTAGCTGTTGAGATGGCATCACCGCTTGGCTGGCATAAATATGTAACCGACGAAGGCGATACCTTGTGTATGACAACTTTTGGTGAATCAGCTCCGGCAGATGTTTTATACAAATTCTTCGGCTTCACCGTTGAAAATGTAGTTAATAAAGCGAAAGCATTGTTATAGTGATTAGTGATTGGAGAATAGTGATTAGTTGTTTCACTGTTCTCCAATTTTCAACTAATCTCTGATCACTAATTAACTAATCACTATGATCTGGCAAAGCGATATCATCAAAAACCTTGAATGGAGCGATACCATCAGCAATAAAGAAGCTAAACAAAAAGTAGCCGAAAAGATTGCCGAAAAGGTAAAGGATGGTGCCGTGCTGGGCGTAGGCTCGGGTTCAACATCGTTTATGGCTATTATAGCCATTGCCGAAAAAATAAAAGCTGAAAAGCTGAACATCAAAGCCATACCAACATCGGTAGAGATAAGTATGTTTTGCAGCAAACTGGGTATACCGCTTACCGGCCTTACCGAGGCCCGGCCCGACTGGTATTTTGACGGTGCGGACGAAGTGGACCCTAACAAAAGTTTAATAAAGGGCCGCGGCGGCGCTATGTTTAAAGAAAAGCTTTTAATGAGCTGCAGCCCGGTTAACTATATTATTGTTGACGAAAGCAAACTGGTAAAAAGGCTGGGAAGCAAGTTCCCGGTGCCTGTTGAGGTTTTTCCGGCGGCGGTATTGCATGTTGAGGAACAGCTAAAAAACCTTGGCGCAAGCAAACTGGCCATACGCCCGGCAAAAGGCAAGGATGGCCCGATAATTACCGAGAACGGTCACCTGGTGCTTGATGCCTGGTTTGATAACATTGCCTTTGACCTTGAGCAGAAGATAAAAGCCATAACCGGGGTAATTGAAAGCGGTTTGTTTATCAACTATAATGTAGAGATCATAGTAGCGTAATAATTAAATAATAGTTGATAGGTGGTACACTTATTGACGCCAGATAACAGAGTTAAAACAGTTAAAATTTCAATAACAAAATGAATAACGTAAAGCAAATACATAGTTTCGGCCAGAGCATCTGGTTGGATTTTATTGACCGCGCCATCATCAACAATGGCAAACTACAAAGCCTTATTGATGTAGATGGCGTAAGAGGCGTAACCTCAAACCCTGCCATTTTTGAAAAAGCAATTACCAGCAGTTCTGATTATGATGCTGATATCCGCGCTTTAAGCGGCGACGCAGCAAGTACCGAAGAACTATTTTTTGGTTTAGCTATAAAAGATATTCAGGCTGCAGCCGACTTATTTAAAGGCGTACATGCCGAAGATAAAATGGATGGCTACGTAAGCCTGGAGGTTTCTCCGTTTTTAGCTTTAGATACCGAAGGTACTTTTGAGCAAGCTAAAAAATTATGGAAACAGGTTGACCGTAAAAACGTAATGATCAAAATTCCGGGCACACAACCGGGTTTATCAGCTATCCGCCAGTCAATTGCACAAGGCATCAATATTAACGTTACCTTATTGTTTGGCCTTGATCGTTACCGTGCTGTTGCCGAAGCTTATATTGCTGGTTTAGAAGATCACTTAGCTGCTGGTCATTCAATCGGTCATATATCATCAGTAGCCAGCTTCTTCCTGAGCCGTATTGATGTTATTATTGACCCGATATTGGAAGAAAAAGGTTTAAGCGATTTGAAAGGCGAGGTTGCTATTGCGTCAGCTAAAAAAGCTTATGAAATTTATAAAGAAGTGTTTAGCGGCCCGCGTTGGGAAAAATTAGCAGCGCAAGGCGCACAGCCGCAACGTTTGCTTTGGGCAAGTACCAGCAGCAAAAACCCTGCGTTTAAAGATACCAAATATGTTGAGGCATTAATAGGCCCGGATACCGTTGATACCGTTCCGTTAGAAACTATCGAAGCTTTCCGCGATCATGGTATTGCTGCAAATACTTTGGAGCAGGGTTTGGATAAGGCTACTGAGATTTTAAACAGGGTTAAAGCCGCCGGCATTAATATAGACGATATTACTCAAACGTTAGAGGATGAGGGTATTGATAAATTTAACAAGCCGTTTGAAAAACTGTTAAAATCTATCGAAGATCAGCAGGAAAAAGTAAAATAAACTGCTGATGAAACAGATCAACGACATAAAAATACTCTTTTTTGATATTGGCGGCGTTGTGTTAAGCAACGGCTGGGGCCATGAGTCGCGTAAATTGGCGACCGAAAAGTTTGGGCTTAATTACGACGAAGTTAACGCCCTGCACACTTTTATATTTAACGTATATGAAATTGGCGCCATAACGCTGGATGAGTATTTGGATACGGTGATATTTAATAATCCTCGCGACTTTACGCGCGAGGATTTTAAACAATTTATCTATTCGCGGTCGGTTGAGCTGCCCGAAACTTTGGCCTGGTTAAAAGAATGGAAAAAAGATTGCGGGTTCCGTATCATATCCATCAATAACGAGGGTAAGGAACTGAACGATTATCGCGTTAAAAAATTTAAGCTCCATGATTTTTTTGATGCCTTTGTATCATCATGCGAGGTAAGAATGCGCAAGCCCGATCCGGGTATATTTAAGCTGGCTATGGGTATAGCCCAGGTTAGCCCCGAGCAATGCGTATATTTTGATGACCGGATAATGTTTGTAAACGCCGCCCAAAAGCTGGGCATCAGGGCGTTTCAGCATACTGATCTGGCAACAACCAAAGCTATACTTGAAAAACTAAAAGAAGAAAACCACAAGAAATAAAATGAGCACACCAACAAAATTTGATTTCGGCATGATTGGCCTGGGCGTAATGGGCCGGAACCTTTTATTAAACATGGGCGATCATGGCGTAAAAGGTGCGGGGTTTGATAAGGACACCGATAAAGTGAAGGCTTTGGAACAGGAAAGCACAACCGGAAACCTGAAAGGGTTTAGCGATGTAAAGGAGTTTGTTGCCAGCCTTAACACTCCGCGTGCCATTATGATGCTGGTGCCTGCCGGTAAAATTGTTGATGATGTTATTGAAGAATTATTGCCATTAATTGATAAGGGCGACCTTATTATAGATGGCGGCAATACTTATTATGCTGATACCAACCGTCGTTTTGACTACCTGAACAGTAAGGGCATTCACTTTTTTGGGATGGGCGTATCAGGCGGTGAAGAAGGTGCGCGTCGCGGTCCGAGCATGATGCCGGGCGGCGATAAAGCAGCCTACGAGGTAATGAAACCCATATTAGAATCTATTGCGGCTAAAGTAGACGGCGAACCTTGTGTTACCTATTGTGGCACAGGCTCGGCAGGGCACTTTGTTAAAATGGTGCACAATGGTATTGAGTATGGCATAATGCAGTTATTGGCCGAAACTTATGAGATACTGAAAAAAGGATTAGGGCTTGATAATACTGCCATTGGTAAAATATTTACCGAATGGAACGATGGCCGCTTAAAATCGTTCCTGATGGAAGTTACCCGCGATATATTCCGGTACAAAGCGCCCGGAACTGACCATTTATTATTAGACGATATTAAGGACGAAGCACGCGCCAAAGGTACCGGTAAATGGACATCGCAGGTAGCTATGGATCTGCAGGCCCCAATACCTACTATTGATACATCAGTTTCCATGCGCGATCTTTCAAAATACAAAGAACTGCGCGTAAAAGCCGAAGGAATTTATGGCGGCGTTAAAAATAAATTGGATGTAGATACCAACGCTTTTGTTAAGGCATTGGAAGAAGCATTTTATTTTAATATGATCATCAGCTACGCACAGGGTATACACATGTTAACCCGTGCCTCGGCCGAGTTTAACTATGGCCTAAACCTGGCCGAGATAGCTAAAATATGGCGAGGCGGCTGTATCATCCGCTCATTGTTCCTTCAAAATATTTATGAAGCTTTTACCGCAAATCCGGGTTTAGAGCACCTGCTATTGGATAACGGTGTAGCTAATGAAGTAAAAGGATGTGTTGGCGGTGCACGTACCGTTGTATCGGCTGTTACTGCTGCCGGTATTGCCGCGCCTTGCTATGCCGAATCATTAAGCTATTTTGATGCTTTCCGCAGCGGCAGGATGCCATCGAACCTGATACAGGCCCAACGCGACTATTTTGGAGCACATACGTATGAACTTATTGGCAAAGAAGGAACCTTCCATACCCAGTGGGTGCCTAAAAATTAATTAAACCAAAAAATAATCATGTCAGCTAAACTAAAACCCGAACCTACCATATTTATCATTTTTGGTGGCACCGGCGACTTAAATGCACGTAAACTTGCCCCTGCACTATATAATTTATACCTGGACGGGTGGATGCCAAAGCAATTCTCAATCATTGGCACCGGCCGTACCAAATTAACCGACGAGCAGTTTAGGAACAACCTGTTAAACGATATCAATCAATTCTCGCGCAGCGGAAAAACAACTAAAGCCAAGTGGGAAGATTTTTCGAAAAATATATTCTACCAGATATCAGATGCTAAGGACCATGAAACTTATAAAGAGTTTGGCCAGCGTATAGAGGCGCATAACAAGGAGTGGGGCGTTAAAGCCAACGTAATGTATTACCTGGCTGTTGCGCCGGAGTTTTTCCCTATCATCGCATCAAATATATCTAAAGCTAAACTTGCCGAAGATCCTGATAAGACCCGTATAGTGATTGAAAAACCTTTCGGCCATGACCTGGAATCGGCTAAGGAACTGAACAAGTTGCTGGCCGGTATTTTTGATGAAAAGCAGATATACCGTATTGACCATTACCTGGGTAAAGAGACTGTACAAAACATTATGGCATTCCGTTTTGCAAACTCTATTTTAGAGCCGATATGGAACCGTAATTATATTGAGCACGTGCAGATATCAGTAACCGAGCAATTGGGTGTGCAGGATCGTGGGCCATATTATGAAGGCTCGGGCGCGTTACGTGATATGATACAGAACCACCTGCTGCAGTTATTATGCTTTATAGCGATGGAAACCCCTATAAGCTTTAGCGCTGATGAAGTACGCGATCGTAAAGTGGATGTGTTAAAAGCAATGCGCAAATTTACACCTGATGATGTACGTACATCAGCCGTGCGCGGCCAGTATGGCCCAGGTTGGATTGAGGGTGAAGAAGTACCCGGCTATCGCCAGGAAAATAAGGTTGACCCTAACTCAAATACCGAAACTTTTGCAGCTATAAAATTCTTTGTGGATAACTGGCGCTGGCATGGCGTGCCGTTTTATGTGCGTACCGGTAAACGCATGCACCAAACAGCATCCACCATTACCATACAATTCAGGGATGTGCCGCATTTGGTGTTTCCTAAAGAGGCTACCGAAAGCTGGCAGCAAAACAGGCTGATCATCAGTATACAGCCCGAAATGAGCATACGCCTGCAAGTACAGGCCAAACGCCCGGGTATTGATATGGTATTAAATACCGTTGATATGGTGTTTGATTATAAAGGCACCTATACCAGCGATGCGCCCGAAGCTTATGAAACCCTGTTGCTTGATACTATGATGGGCGACCAAACCCTGTTTATGCGCGGCGACCAGGTAGAAGAAGCATGGGATTTAATTATGCCGATATTAAATATGTGGGAAGCTAAAAAGAGCCTGAACTTCCCTAACTACTCTGCTGACTCATGGGGCCCTGAAATTGCCGAGGCATTAATTGCCCGCGACGGCTACCACTGGTTTACCCTGCCGGTTAACGGAAAGAAAAAATAAAAGCTCCATTGTCATTCTGAGCGATAGCGAAGACTCTTATAAAAGTGATTTGCAAAGCGTATAGGATTTTTCGCTATCGCTCAAGAATGACATTTTAATTTTAAACCTATGAAATTAAACATATTCCCCACCGCTGATGAAGTATTAACCGCTTTGGCTGCCTATTTTGTTGAAGTAGCCAACGAAGCTATTAATGCCCGTGGCAAGTTTGCCGTAGCATTGTCGGGCGGCAGTTCGCCCAAAAAATTGTATGAATTGTTGGCTTCGCCCGCGTTTAAGGATCAGGTAGCGTGGGAAAAGGTTTTTTTCTTTTTTGGTGATGAACGTTATGTGCCGCATACGGATCCCGAAAGCAATTACCTGATGGCGCAAAAAGCCATTTTTGACAGGCTGGAGATAGACCGCGCTAATATATTCCCGGTTGATACGTCGCTTAGTCCGCAGGAAGCCGCAAGCAGTTATTTTGAAGATATTGAAGCGTATTTTGATGATGCCGAAGTGAGCTTTGACCTGGTGCTGCTTGGTTTGGGTGATGATACACATACGGCATCATTATTTCCACATACTGAAGCTTTGCATGATGTTACCCCCGGTGTTAAAGCCAACTTTTTAAAGGAAAAGAATATTTACCGCATCACCATGAATGCGCCGCTGATAAACGATGCGCGCAATATAGCCTTTTTGGTATATGGCGAAAACAAGGCTATTGCCGTACATCATGCTATTGAGGATGACGAAGATGTTGAAACCTACCCGGCACAATTAATTGATTCTATAGCCGGTGAAGTGCAGTGGTTTTTAGATGAGGCTGCCGCTGCTAATCTGGAAGAAGAATATTAAGATAAACACTTTAAAAAAAGACTTACGAAGTCTTTAAAACTTCGTAAGTCTGAAAATTGCAATTAGCTTATAGTTTTGCAACAGGAGGCTTCCTTGGCCCGGGCCTTATGCCTTTAGCCATTTGGGCTTGCCTGTCCATAATATATTGGGCGTAAACCAATTTTTGGTCGGTGTTAAACATAGCGTAAAGCTTCGTGTTAACTTCGGACATTTCGCTTTTCATTTTAGCCGCCACAAATTTTCCATTCCGAATCGTGACCTTTTTTGCCAGGCTGTCCATTTCAAAGTTTCGGTTTTTTAAAATGTCGGTTACCTTAGTTTGTTGCTCAGGTGTCAGTTTCAGCTCGGCTTCTAATTTCGGTGGTAATTTGGCATGGTGTGCCCGCATGGGTCGTTGTGCATAAACGCTTATTCCCAGCGTCAGCATCAATGTAATAAGGGTAGTTTTTTTCATAATTGGGTTTTTTTTTATACA
>JAICMD010000224.1 GCA_025929405.1 Mucilaginibacter sp.
CCTATAACGTTCGACCTGCCTGATATGGAGGAATACCTGGGCGAAACCTATGGTATTACCGTGTACCAGGAACAGGTGATGTTGCTATCTCAAAAATTGGCGGGCTTTAGCAAAGGCGATGCCGACGTATTGCGTAAGGCGATGGGTAAAAAGCAGATAGAGGTGCTTAATAAAATGGAGGCACAGTTTATGGAAGGGGCCATGGCCAAAGGTCATCCCAAAGAAAAACTGACCAAAATTTGGAACGACTGGAAAGCTTTTGCGCAATATGCGTTCAATAAATCGCACTCTACCTGTTATGCCTTTGTGGCTTATCAAACGGCTTATTTAAAGGCGCACTACCCGTCTGAATATATGGCAGCGGTATTAAATAACCAGAATAACATTGAAAAGATAACCTTTTTTATGGAGGAATGCCGCCGTATGGGGGTAGAGGTTTTAGGGCCGGATATCAATGAATCGGACATGTCCTTTGCAGTTAATAAAAAAGGACAAATACGTTTCGGACTTACCGGGGTTAAAGGCGTTGGCGATAAAGCGGTTGAAAGTATTATTGAAGAACGTACCGAGCGCGGCCCATATAAAACTGTATATGATTTTGCACAGCGATCAAATACCCGCAGTGTAAACCGTAAATCGTACGAGAACTTGGTTTATGGCGGGGCCTTTGATGCGTTTGGCTTAAACCGTTCCCAGTTTTTTGCTAAAACCGAGAATGGTATACTAACCGGTGTTGAGCGTTTAATTAAATACGCCAATGATTACCAAAATACCCAAAGTACTACGCAATCATCCTTATTTGGTGGTTCGGTAGCATCCTATATCCCTGAGCCAGCCATGCCCGAAGCTGAAGAATGGGCGCTGATAGAAAAACTTAAATACGAAAAGGAGGTTATTGGTATTTACCTAACCGGTCACCCGCTGGACAATTACAGGTTTGAGATGGATAAGTTTTGCAATACTACCATCAGCGAATTAAAAAATATGCAGAAGGCCCGTTCGGGCGAGGGCGGCGAGGAGGTAATGACAGCCTTTGCACAACTGCGCAAACGCGGCGAAATATGCATTGGCGGCCTTGCATCAAACGTACAGCATAAAATGACCAAAACGGGCAAGCCGTTCGGCACCTTTGTGCTGGAAGATTATAACGAATCGTATGAGTTTGCTTTGTTTGGTGAGGATTATATCAAGTTTAAAAATTCCATAGCTAACGGCTACTTCCTGCATATAAAAGGCGTGATAGAAGAAAAGTTCCGCCAAAAGGATAACTGGGACATGCGGATAACATCCATTTGCCTGCTATCTGAAATGCGCGACAGGCTCACCAAATCGTTAACAGTATTATTGGAATTGAATAACCTCAATGATTCATTATTAGCCAATATTCAGGAAGCTATCGCCATTAATAATGAAAAGTACCCCGTAAAAAATTGCACGCTTAAGTTTGTAATAAAAGACAGGGAAGAAGCTATGCTGGTTGAAATGCCTTCAAAAACCTACAAGGTAAACCCAAGCGATGATTTGATGGCTGATATTTTTAACCTGACCAATGCTCAGCCGGTGCTTAATTAGACTATTTCTTTTAATAAGTCTTTAATTGATTTATCTGAAATATTATCTTGTTCAGACTTATCATAAATTGCTAAAGACGCTGCAAAGTAATTGAAAGGACTTACGAAGTTTTAAAAACTTCGTAAGTCTGCACTCGTTGATTAATTGATATTATAATATTAAATTTGTTATATAACATATTGGATATGACTATTGCAGCAATCAGAGAAAAACTTCACGAGTATATTAATGTAGCCGAAGACAAAAAAGTTAAAGCTATTTATACTATGGTAGAAGACGAAATAACCCATGATCAATCAGTAACAATTGAAAAAATATTATTTTTAAAACAAGCAGCTACTGATCCTTTGTTTTTAGCCGATCTGAAAGAAATAAAAAGCGACTTTGATGCAATTGATCACGAAACTATATGATTATAAAAAAGTGGTCAATTGTTAGGGCTAATCTTGACCCAATTATCGGCTCTGAACAAGGGAAATCTCGTCCGGTTTTAATTATCAGTGAAGATATTATTAATGATATTTTGAATGTAGTAAATGTCATTCCAATAACATCTAAAAAAGAGGGAAGAAAAATTTATCCAAATGAGGCATTACTCCCCGCAGCTTCAGTCGGATTAAACACAGACTCAATACTACTTTGCCACCAAATACGGACGCTTGATAAACAAAGATTATCGCATAATTATGGACAAATTTCATCTATAGAAAAGCAAGATGAAATTATAGATGCATTATGCTTTCAGCTTGGGATAAAAATTTAATAATTATTACTCATAATAAACTGTCCCCAAATATAGCCCTCATACAAAGCAAATGTTTAATTACGCTTGACAAGTAATCCTTTATTCCAGCCATCGCCTTGAAAAAACTTTCTTCGTTCTAAAAAATATATCCAAAACACGGTGACTATTACACCCAACGCCGATCCACCTATAACATCTTCAAAAAAATGCTCGCTAAGGTACATGCGTGAGTAGCCTACCAATATTGCGATTAATAAATATAACACTCCCCAGCTTTTATTTTTTGCCAGATAAGTAAGCGCTACAGCCGCCGAAAACGCCGTAACCGTATGCCCTGAAGGGAAACTGTTATAGCTGTATATTTCTACGCCTTTTACAAAATACATTCGCTTTAATTCGCTTGCAAAATACAGTTTTGGGCGCGGCGCGTTGATAATATGTTTAATGATCTGGGCAAGTATGGCGGTTATGGCGTAGCTGCCGGCTAATATAAATGCCTTGCGATAATTAAACAGTGCAATAACAATTGATAAAATAACAATGGTTAATCCCTCGCCAATATCAGTGATATAAGGGGCAATGGTATCGGTGAATGTATTATGAAAACTATTAATAGTGAAGTATATATCTGCCCGGCTATACAGCAGTTTTACAATAAGGCATAGTGATAATAAAATTAAATAAGGGATAAAGAAAAATCTTACCCGGTATAAAATGTCTTTTATACTTAAATTCATGCTGCAAAGTAAGCATATCCTTATTCACTGCAAAAAAATGGTTATGTTTGGTTTTAGCTCAAGTTAACTGATGTTTGGTAACCTGTTCCGTAAAAAGTCTATCGACAAAATTTTGGCTGATGTAGCCGGCGGTTTCGGCGATGGCGAAGCACATGCCGGCAATCTTAAAAAGGAGCTAAATGTAAAGGACCTTACCCTTATGGGTATTGCCGCAGTTGTAGGTGCCGGTATATTCTCAACCATTGGCGAGGCTTCTTTTTACGGTGGGCCGGGGGTTTCATTACTATTTGTTATTACAGCTATAACCTGCGGATTCTCGGCTATGTGCTATGCCGAGTTTGCATCGCGCATACCGGTGTCGGGCAGTGCCTATACTTATGCTTATGCTTCTTTTGGCGAACTGGTAGCCTGGATTATTGGCTGGGACCTTTTAATGGAATATGCCATAGGTAATATTGCCGTAGCCATATCATGGAGCGAGTATTTTGTAAACCTGCTGGAAGGTTTTAACATACACCTGCCCGGTTATTTAATCATGGACTATTTCTCGGCTTTTCGTGCCCATGAAAAAATACAGGCCCTTACTGTAAACAGAAACTTAACTGATATTACCGATCGTATGCGCGCCGAAGCCCTTGCCTGGAGCACAGCACCGGGAGTTGGCAACATCAAACTTATAGCCAATATTCCTGCTCTGTTGATTGTAATTATTATTACTTACCTGGTGTATGTAGGCATACGCGAAACCAAAAAAGCTACCAATGCTATGGTAATGCTTAAAATTGGTATTGTGCTGGCTGTTATAGCTATTGGCTTTTTTTATGTAACACCAGCCAACTGGCACCCATTTTTACCCAATGGTTTTGGCGGAGTAATGAAAGGTGTATCAGGCGTATTTTTTGCTTATATAGGGTTTGATGCCATATCAACCACTGCCGAAGAATGTAAGGACCCACAGCGCGACCTGCCCCGTGGGATGATATACTCCCTTATAATTTGTACGGTACTTTATATTTTAATTGCCCTGGTGCTAACCGGTATGGTTAGTTATAAAGATTTACAGGTTGGCGACCCGCTGGCGTTTGTTTTTAAACAAGTGGGGCTAAATAAAATAAGCTATGTAATATCCGTAAGCGCGGTTATTGCAACGGCCAGTGTATTGCTAATATTTCAATTGGGGCAGCCGCGTATATGGATGAGCATGAGCCGCGACGGCCTGTTGCCTAAAGCATTTTCGCGCATACACCCCAGGTATAATACGCCCTCGTTTTCAACCATAATTACGGGCATTGTTGTGGCTGTACCTGCCCTGTTTATGAATTTAACCGAGGTTACTGATCTTACCAGCATAGGTACGCTGTTTGCCTTTGTGCTGGTTTGCGGGGGCGTGCTGTTATTGCCTCGTGATAATGCTGTAAAGGGGCGTTTTCAGATACCTTATATTAATTCAAAATGGATAGTGCCGGTATTGTTTATTGCAGGCATAGCATTTTTTTGGCAGCCAATTGCCAATTTGTTTTCTGCAGATAACGCGCACGAAAATTTTCCGATGTTTTTATTCATTATCCTGTCGGCCATATTAACGGTACTGGCTTTTATAAAAAATCTGTCGTTAATACCCGTGCTTGGCTTATTAAGCTGCTTTTACTTAATGACACAATTGGGCTATACCAACTGGATGCGTTTTTTAATATGGCTAATTATAGGCCTGATTATTTACTTTACGTATAGTTACAAGCATAGTTTATTAGGCAAGTGGCCGCTCAATACTCCCCGGTAAAACACTTAACCTTGTTAGTAGTTATAACAAATACCTTAATGTTATAGCTATGAAAAGTTTATATTGTTCTTCTGGCACAACCTATCCCCGTTCGGTTAATAAAAGAGTAATAGCAGTACTGATGCCTTTATTATTCTGTTCTCAGGTTCTGTTTGCACAAATCACTGCCCCTATTGATACTATTAAACCCGGCAATGGCCCGAGGAAGGAACAGTTAAAAGAGATAAAAGAAACCAAAACCCAACTACTTAAAGACTCTACCAATGGCGAACCTAAAAAAAGTTTGCCTGTACCAATTGATACCACTGTTAGAAATAAATATGGCGACCTGTTAAACGATGATAAGAAATTTAACAAGCGTTATCCTTTTTGGAAACCATTGGTTGAGGTAGTGGGTGTTAATGTTTTTACGCAGGCATTAGACAGGTTTGTGTTGAAAGAAGATTTTTCAAAAGTAAATCTGGCAAGTTGGAAATATAATATACGCAACGGCTGGGAATGGGATTCGGACCGGTTTGGTGTAAACTTTATTGGCCATCCCTATACCGGTTCAATGTATTTTAATGCAGCACGATCACAGGGTTATGGTTATTTTCAATCTATTCCGTATGCCATAGCCGGAAGCTTGATGTGGGAGTATTTTGGCGAAACTACCCGCCCATCATACAATGATGTGATAAATACTCCAATTAACGGAGCATTTTTAGGGGAGATATTTTATAGGATAAGTTCCAATATATTAGATGACCGTACAACCG
>JAICMD010000247.1 GCA_025929405.1 Mucilaginibacter sp.
ACAAGTTGGAGGCTATGAAGCAAAGGGTATCGGCTGCTAAAACGGGTTTGTATACACCGCTTTCTACTCAGCAGGAGGTAATAGCTATGCCCGGTGCTACCGGCGGCGCTAATTTTGGCAATACGGCATCAAACCCTAAAAAGGGTATAGTGTATGTAGCGGCAAAAGATCATGCATCTTTTTACAAGTTAACCAAAGTGGTTAAGCCAACTTCGGCACCCCTATCAACAGCAGCATTATCAGCAGCACAGGCGGCTTATACAGAAAATTGTCAGACCTGTCATGGCGCAAACCGTCAGGGCGGCATTGGCCCTAACATAGTTAATATAGGTAACCGCATTAATTTAGATGCATTTAAAGTTTTGGTAACCAACGGCAGGGCACAAATGCCTCCGCTAAATCATATTGATGAAGCTACCGTTACCGCCATCTATCGCTTTTTAGGCGGCAATGTAGTTGCAGGGCCACCGGCCGGAATGGGCGGACGAGGGTTTGCGCAAAGACCTGCTATTAAAATTACCGGGCCGGTGGTAGCTTCGGGCGGTGCGCCTGCTGCCGTAGCATTTAATGCGCAAAGACCAACAAAACAAATAAGGAGTTATCCCGAAGGTGTTACTCAGTATGATGAATATTCTACGCCTTACGGTTTGTCTGAACATGATCTGTTAAGCCCGCCGTGGTCGTTCATTACAGCTTATGATTTAAATACGGGTACCATTAAATGGAAAAAAGGGTTGGGACAAAATGCGAATATACCTTTAATGCCCGGGCAAGAGCCTATGGGCACATTTCCTGAAGGTTCACAGCGTAAGGGCATGATAGTTACCTCAACCGGGATATTATTTGCTACAGCACACGGGGGGCAATTATTTGCTTATGACGCCGATAATGGTAACCTGCTATGGACGTATAATTTACCAATGGATACAGATGGTATGATGGCCACTTACGAAATAAATGGTAAACAATATCTGGTGGTATCGGCTATGCGACGTTTTGGCAAAGAAAGCGTTGATCATTCAAAAGATCTGGGTGCATTGCCGCCGGGTTATATCGTATTGTCAATTCCGGATAAAGGAAAAAGAAAATAAACCAATAGCCAATTACATAAATCTAAATAACAAAAAGATGAAACGAATTTTATCAACTGTCCTTTTAGCAAGCCTGACTGCTATTTGTTTCGGGCAGGAAATATCAGGCGATTATAGCGGCCGGAATATGGCGCTTATACCCGATTATGTTTATAAAGGATCATCACTAACCGGCTGGCATACATTAGGTACTGCCGATTGGAAGGCCAATAACGGTATTATAACTGCAAAAGCAAATGGTACCGCAAGTTATTTTATATCTGACCATGGTTTTCAGGATATTCACTTACGTTGTTTGTTTAAGGCAGATGCTAATACCGAGGTGGGCTTTTTGTTTCGTATGGAAAAAACAAGCGATGGGTTTATGGGATATATGGCATCAATAAAAGGCACAGAGCTTGGTATATACAAAGTTACACTTGACGCGCAAGGTAAAGAAACCAAAAGGGACCGTTTACCCCCTGCCGGCGGTATAATAAGGCAGGCACCCGCACCCAACCCTAATGGCAGGGCGCCTGAGCGTGGGTCGGGAGGGGCGCCACGTGGCCTGGCCAATGCTAATTTAAATCTGCCTTACACACGCCCTGCACCAGCACCAATTCCCGGTCAGTGGAATCAGTTTGATGGCATTGTAGACCTTAACATGATACGGGGCTATATAAATGATGGCGGCGAAAATACTTTCGGCCTTGACTCAGACACCGGCTATGGCCCGGTAGCATTAATGGTGAATGGTACCGGCGAGGTGCAGTTTAATGAGTTAAGCTATGTTGACGCAGGCATTAAAAAAATGCCAAAAGAACAGGTAGGAGCGGGCTTTAAAATACAGCAAATTCAGGATATGTATTATTCATGGGCCGCCGGTGCCGGCGATTTTAATCATGATGGTATTACTGATATTGTTGCAGGGCCTTACATATATTTCGGACCTGATTACACCACGTATCGTGAAATTGCTTATGCCGCATCGGTTGCACAATCACAACACTTTACCGAGTTTAACTGCCAGTATGGTTATGATTTTAACGGCGATGGCTGGGATGATGTATTAAGCGGCCCTTCAAATGGTGCTTTGTTTGTTAACCCAAAAGGCGAATCTCGGCGTTGGCAAAGGTACCAGGTTATAAGAGGCATAACTTCTGAAATTACCATATTTAAAGATGTAGACGGCGATGGCAAACCCGAATTGGTATATGGAGCTGGCGGCCAGGTATGCTATGCCAAACCCGACCCGGCAGATGTTACCAAACCGTGGATACAACGCCCAATATCTGAAAGGGGTACTGCTAATGCGCATGGCCTTGGTGTTGGCGATATTAACGGCGATGGCTTAATGGATATTGTAAACGTTAATGGTTGGTATGAACACCCTAAAAATGATGATGGCAAAATGTTGTGGACCTATCATCCGGTAGCATTTGGCCGCATGGCGCATCGCAGTAATAACTATGGCGGTGCTGCTATGGGTATATATGATGTAAATGGCGATAAACTCAACGATGTGGTTACCACTCTTAATGCGCATGGTTTTGGCCTGGCTTGGTTTGAACAAAAGCGCGATGCAAAAGGAAATATAAGTTTTGTACGACATATAATAAGCGACGATTACAGCACTAAGGACAAAAATGCCGGTGGTGTAACCTTTTCAGAAGCGCATGGTGCAGCCTTTGCTGATATAGATGGTGATGGCATCCCCGATTTTATTACGGGCAAACGCTACTGGTCGCATTTAGATACCTATCTTGACCCTGACGCTTACGGGCCGCCGGTTATTTACTGGTACAAAACTGTACGTAATCCTAAAGCACCGGGCGGTGCCCAGTTTGTGCCGCATTTAATACACAATCGCTCGGGTGTTGGCTCAGATGTTTTAGCCGTTGATTTAAATAAGGATGGTGCCGTAGATGTGGTTACCGGCACAAACAGGGGCGTATTTATTTACTGGAATGAGATGAAAGGCAAAACAAAAACTGCCGCTAAAAAGAAATAACTGATCTATTATATATATGCGAGCCGCACCAATAATTGTTGGTGCGGTTTTTTTGTTATTGCTATCTGAAGGATAGTAACTATAGGTAAATAGCGTTTTATTGTATCATTTTAAATTGCTTTTATTATTTTGAGCCAACATCAAAAAACCTGCAATGAAAAAGAAAAGGATAAACCGGCGCAAAGAAGTTATAAGATTAATTATGATAGCAGCAGGTATAACCAGTGCTGCATTCGGCTTAAAGGGATTTTTAATACCAAACGAATTTATAGATGGCGGAGTAACCGGTATATCGTTATTAATAAGTTCATTAACAGGGTTACCTATATCTGCATTATTAATCATTATCAATATCCCGTTTATATGGCTGGGCTACAAACGTGTTGACAGGATATTTGCTTTAAAAACACTGGTTGCCATTTTAATACTGTCACTGATATTGTATGTGGTAAAATTCCCTTTAGTTACCAATGATAAATTGCTTACGGCTGTTTTTGGCGGTTTTTTTGTAGGTATGGGTATTGGGCTGGCTATGCGGGGCGGGTGCGTTATTGATGGTACCGAACTGCTTGCGGTTTATATAAATCCGCGTTCATTTTTATCTATCGGTCAAATTATACTGGTTATAAATGTGGTTATATTTTCAATAGCCGCATTTTTCCTGGGTGTTCAATCGGCATTGTACTCCATACTTACCTATCTGGCCGCATCTCAAACCATAAATTACATCATTCAAGGCTTTGACGAATATACTGCCGTAACAATAGTATCGCCCCAAAGCGAACTGATAAAAAACGTTATAATGCGCCATCTGCACCGGGGGGTAACGGTTTATAAAGGCGAGAGGGGCTTTGGTAAAACCCAATTTGAAGATAAAAATGTAGATATTTTATTTACCATTATAACCCGGCTTGATGTACAAAGGCTGGTTACCAGGGTACAGCAAATTGATCCATCGGCATTTATTATCACAAATTCTGTATCAGAAGTTAGGGGAGGCCTGGTTAAAAGAAAAGCATTTGAACATTAATACCATGTTTAATTGCTACAGCCTATATTTGTTTTCGATACATAAATTAGTTGTACAGGTTTAGTGAATATTAAAAAATACGCCTTAGTTACTTGGTTAGCTGTAATTTGTTGCACCGTTGCTATTGCAGCATCAGCAACTTATGTAGCTGTACCTGTTGCTAAAAATGGTGTAATTGATCTTCGTAACCATAATTTTTCTGAAAGTATAAATATTAACGGCCAATGGATATTTTATTGGCAACAACTGGTTGGCCCCTATAATAGTAATACGCCACATAACGGTATCCTTGTAAATTTTCCTACATTATGGAATGGCCTCATCATCAACGGAAAAGAATTACCAAGTTTTGGTTATGGCACGTATGGCGTTACTATTTTACTGCCCAAAACAAGCCGCCAACTGCGTATGTCAATGCCCGACGTTTATAGTGCATACCGGCTATATGTTAACGGCAAACTGATGGCCCAAAACGGCACTGTAACCACTTCGCCGCAGGGATTTACAGCGCATTGGCAATACAAGGCTTTTGATATTCCGCCAAATACCGATACACTTAAACTTTATTTGCAAATAGCAAACTTTGTACATAGTAAGGGAGGCATTAAAAAACCGCTTACAATAGGCGATAAGGCCACCATGATTTTGGCGAGAGACAGGGCGGAAGCTATCGATCTGCTGTTAACAGGGTGCCTGTTTATGGGCGGACTGTTTTTTTTAGGCCTGTATTTTTTTGGTAACCGCGATAAGGCTATTTTACTTTTCTCATTATACTCCATAGTGTATAGCTACCGTATTATTGGTATTGATAATTATGTGCTGCATACGCTATTACCTGACATTAACTTTTTTGTGGCAATGCGTTTGGAGTATATAACCTTGTTTACAGGTAT
>JAICMD010000338.1 GCA_025929405.1 Mucilaginibacter sp.
AAGCTATGCCAAGTTTTAGCCGTTGCGATGTGTTTCCAAGTTGCAGTAATTGTTCGCCTGTTTTAACTACCGTAGCCCATCTTTTTTGCGCATAAGCCAGCTTAAGCAAACTTTGCAGTAATACAACATTCTCCGGATCGCCGGTTATAGCCTTGCTCAGTACAGTTTCTGCTTGTTGAAATTGTTGTAATCCTACATAAATGTCGCTAAGGTCTGATGCCACATCAAAATCTAACGGGTTTAAACTATTAGCTTTTTGCAAATACATAATTTCAGCCGGCATATCCGGTTTATTATGGCTTATTGAAGCGAGCTGTTTATATACCGAAAAATCGGTTGTATCTCTCTTTATTATTCTTAGGTAATAAATTTCTGCTTTATTAACGTTACCTCTGCTTTGATTAATTGACGCCATATTGTATAATATAGCCATATTGGTAGAATCTTTATCATAAATACGTTGGTAATAACCTTCTGCATCAGATAATTTGCCCGCCATTTGCGAAGTATAGGCTAACCGGGATAGTACTTTTTGATCAGTTACCGGCTCAGGATATATTTTTTTCAGATAATCAACAGCGTCAGCAAATCGCTGATTTTGATAATAATCTAATAATAATGCATCATCCGGATTGGTTGTTTGTTGTGCAAATGCCTGTAAGCCCGGCAAAAAGGCAAGGATTAGTATATAAATAGGTTTCATTAAACTAAATTATTAGTTTAAAATGTAATATCCAAATATAATTTATTAAAACTTACAAAGTGAATTTTTGGCATTGTTATGGCGGTAGTTGGCTAAACCAAAACATACTACTATGGACACGTTAAAAAAGTTTGGATTGATGGAAAAGATAGTAAATGAACTGGAAGATCTGAAAAACAGCCAGCAAGCCATCATAACAAAATTAACAAAAATTGAAGTTGATAATATAGACCTGGGCGATAAACGCCTGGAAAAGGACCTGCCCGATATGCACCAACGCGTTGCCGAAAACCTGGATACCATAACTGCCATATTGGAAGATTTTGCCGTGCAAACAGCACAGTATAGTAATAAAAACAATATTACTGCGCTAAAAGAGCAGGAAGCTATAGCTAAGTAATTTTTTTAGACTTACGAAGTTTTTAAACTTCGTAAGTCTAATCACTAATCAATACTTTTTCCCTTCATGGCCTCATTAATGGCAGTGTCCATTAATCGTTCGGCAAAGGGGCGGGTAAACTCATTAAGTTCGTCTATTTTTTTGTGGATCAGATCTTTTTCACCGGTTGACAAGGCAGCTTTCAGGTCCTCAACAAACCTGCGGGTATTGTTAATTTCATCAATAGACAAATGTGCTGAATACTTTTTCATAAAATTTTCAACGGTATAAATCATTTGTTCGCCTTCGGTACGGGCCTCAATCAGCATACGCTGGGCTACATCCTCTTTGGCGTGGGTTATACTATCCATCAGCATTTGTTCAACCTGGTCGTCAGTGATACCATAAGTAGGTTTAACCTCAACTTCCTGTTTAACACCCGAGCGCAACTCAATAGCTTGAACTTTTAAAATACCATCGGCATTCAGGAAAAAATTAATATCCACTTTAGGGAAACCGGCTGGCATAGATGGTATTCCCTTCAAATCAAACTCAGCCAGTTTACGATTTTCTTTTATCAGATCACGTTCGCCCTGATACACCGATATTTTCATGTTCACCTGTCCGTCAACCGAAGTAGTATATTGCCTGCCAGCTTTAGTAGGTATTTTTGAGTTTCGCGGGATGATCACATCCATCAACCCGCCCATGGTTTCAATACCCAGGGAAAGAGGAGTAACATCCAGCAATAAAATATCTTTGCGATTACCGGCTAATATATCAGCTTGAATAGCTGCGCCCAAAGCAACCACTTCATCGGGGTTAACCTCATCATGCACCGGGCGTCCAAAAAAATCTGCTACCATCTTTTTAACCAATTCCGTACGTGTTGAACCGCCAACCATAACCACTTCATCAATCTGGTTAACGGTTAGTTTAGCATCATTTAAAGCATTTTGGCAGGCTGTAATGGTTTGCTGTACTTTAGGCAGTATCAGTTGGTTAAAGGTATCACTGTCAAGTGTGCACCATATATCGCCTATCTTTTCATTAAACAGGCTTTGGTTACTAAGTGCCTTTTTAGCCTCTTCGGCCTTTAAGCGCAGTTGCTGACCCAACTCGTGGTTAGCTACAACCACGGTTTTGTCTAACTTGTTTTTTTCAATCCAGTAATCAACAATGGCACGATCAAAATCATCACCGCCTAAAAAAGTATCGCCATTGGTTGACAATACTTCAAAAATGCCATTCTGTATCTGTAGGATAGATACATCAAATGTACCGCCGCCCAGATCATACACAGCTATGGTTTTTGTTTCTTCGGGACTTAAGCCAATGCCATAAGCCAAACTTGCTGCGGTAGGCTCGTTAACAATGCGTAATA
>JAICMD010000019.1 GCA_025929405.1 Mucilaginibacter sp.
ACCCTTACCCAGTATGATTACGAAAAATGGGTTAAAGGCATACAGCGCAGCGGTTATGCCAGCAGCCGTAAATGGGCATCGCAGGTATTGGGGATTATCCATAAATACAACCTTAACGATTTTGACCGGGAGGAAGCTGCCACTACTGATAAACCCGTTGCGCAAAACAATCAATAATTCAATTTAAAAGTTATTTTTGGCTTCATGATCAATGCCAGATATAGCTGCGCCCCAGCCATACGTATTGCGGTATGTATTAGCATATCCCTTGTTTTTTTGTATGGATGTTCTGCCCGCAAAAAAATCACCAACGGAATAAGCAACCACCAAGCCGAACAAAACAATAAAAACATACAGAAGGCCAATAGTAAAGCCGTTGCCAATTATCCAACATACACTGCTCTTAGTTATATCGAAAGGTTTAAAACTATAGCTATTGAGGAAATGAACAAATATGGCATACCTGCCAGTATTACATTGGCCCAGGGTTTATTTGAATCGGGCAATGGCAACGGTGACCTCGCCAAATTTGCTAATAACCATTTTGGCATTAAATGCACCACCGACTGGAAAGGCAAAAGCTATTATAAAGACGACGATATTGTAAATGATTGCTTCCGCGTGTATGATAACCCCGAAGATTCATACCGTGACCATTCAGACTTTTTAAAACGTAAACGCTACGCGCCCTTATTTGAGTTGGATAAAAACGATTACGAAGGTTGGGCCAACGGGTTAAAAAAAGCCGGTTATGCAACTAATCCTAATTATCCGCAGCTAATAATCGGTATAATTAAAAAATATAACCTTGACCAGTACGACCGTCCGGAAGGCGAGCGTCAAAAAATTAAACGCGAAGACCGTGTGCTAACACAAATCAATAGCAATATCGGGCTGGCGGTAAAAGACTCTCTCGTTCAAACCACCCCCGCCAATAAATTGTATACCATAAAACAGGGCGATACACTATATAATATATCCAGGCGTTTTGGTTTAACTATTGATGAGCTTAAAGCTTTAAATAATATGGCCGACAATAATATCAAGATAGGCCAGCAGATTATAATAGCTAAATAAGTTAATTTGTGTTAAATGGGATGATTAAGCGTGGGCAATGGTTTACTTTTAGCAATATGAAAAAGGCGGGGTTGCTATTATTTTTCATCGCATTTGCGCTGCGCGGTTTTTCGCAGGAAAAAACAGTGGCGGGTATTGTTTTTGATGAGGGCAGCAAGGATCGTATAGCCAAAGTAAATGTAATAAACTTAAACAACGGCAAATCTGTATACAATAATCTAAACGGCGTTTATACTATTGATGCCGAACCCGGCGATGCCCTAGTATTTAGAAAGGCCGATTATCGCAGCGATACGATTACGGTGCAAAGCTATATTCCGCTTGCAATATATATGCACCGCATCAGCATTCAATTACCCGAGGTAATTGTTCATGACTCATCAATGCTTAATCCTCAAAAACGCTTGGTAAGGGCCAAAGCTGAAAACAGCAAGGCTTATGGTTCATTGGCTAATCGCGATGTGCTGAATATCCCTACCGTAGGTATGCCCGGTTTAGGTATTGATGCGTTGTATAATATATTTAGCCGCGAAGGTAAAGATGCCGCAAAATTGCGCGAAATGATAGCCAGCGATTACCGGCAGGATGTTATCGACTCGCGCTTTAACCGGGCATTGGTAGCACGCGTTACGGGGCTGAAAGACAAGCAGCTTACTGATTTTATGCAGAAGTACCGTCCCGGCTACTACTTTGTAATTAAAGCCACCGAATATGAGTTTATAGCATCTATCAAAACCAACGTAAGGCGGTATTTGCGCAACCCTAAGGCTTATTCCTTACAGCCGTTATCTTCTTCAAATTAAGGCTTCAATCAATCGGGCAAAATCATAACTTTGTGGTTCTAAAAAAATTGAAGGGTAAAAGATATGTTTGAAAATCTTTCGGATAAGCTCGACAGGGCGTTTAAAGTTTTAAAAGGACAAGGCAGCATTACTGAAATAAACGTGGCCGAAACCATGAAGGAAATACGTAAAGCCCTTCTGGATGCCGACGTTAACTATAAAACCGCCAAAGCATTTACTGACGATGTAAAGCAAAAGGCACTGGGCGCCAACGTACTTACTACCATTTCGCCTGGGCAGTTGCTTACCAAGATCATGAACGATGAGCTTACCCAATTAATGGGCGGCAGCACCGTTGATGTTAATTTAACTTCATCCCCTTCAATTATATTAATTGCCGGTTTAAATGGTGCCGGTAAAACCACTTTTACGGGCAAGCTGGCCAACTATCTTAAAACACAGAAAAACAAAAAGCCATTATTGGTGGCTGATGATATTTACCGCCCGGCGGCTATTGACCAATTGCAGGTTCTGGGCGAGCAGATAGGCATCCCTGTTTATACTAACCGCGAATCAAAGGATCCGGTAGCCATTGCTTTAGAGGGTATTGCACATGCTAAGCAAAACGGCAATAACGTGGTAATTATTGATACCGCCGGTCGTTTAGCTATTGACGAGGCGATGATGGTGGAAATTGAGCAGGTTAAAGCAGCTACCAAACCGCATGAAATTTTGTTTGTGGTTGATGCCATGACGGGGCAAGATGCCGTAAATACCGCCAAAGTGTTTAATGAGCGTTTGGACTTTACCGGTGTAGTATTAACCAAACTTGATGGTGATACGCGCGGCGGTGCGGCACTGTCCATCAAATCAGTAGTAAATAAGCCAATTAAGTTTGTTGGTACCGGCGAGAAGATGGAAGCACTGGATGTTTTCCACCCGGACAGGATGGCATCGCGTATCCTGGGCATGGGCGACGTGGTATCATTAGTGGAGCGCGCCCAGCAGCAGTTTGACGAAAAAGAAGCTGCCGAACTGCAAAAGAAGATCCGCAAAAACAAATTTGACTTTAATGATTTTTACGGCCAGATACAGCAGATCAAAAAAATGGGTAACATGAAAGATCTGATGGGTATGATACCGGGCGTAGGCAAAATAATGAAGGATGTTGAGGTAAGCGATGATGCCTTTAAATCTATCGAGGCCATTATACAATCCATGACGCCGCACGAAAAGGAGAACCCCGACAGCATAAACCAAAGCCGCCGCACTCGTATTGCTAAAGGCTCGGGCACTGATCTGCAGGAAGTAAACCGCTTGATAAAGCAATTTGAAGATATGCGCAAGGTGATGAAGCAAATGAGCAACCCGGCAGCTATGGCCAATATGATGCGCAGGATGCCGAAAATGTAAGTATTAACAGGATGATTGCCAACTTCCAAAGTAAGATCCCAACCGTCATTGCGAGGAACGAAGCAATTTATAAACAGAAAGGCACTCAACAAAGTCTTTTTTATCCGCAGGGTTCAAAGACTGCTTCGTTCCTTGCAATAACGTGGTTGTTAATAGCATTAACAGGATTTTCTGCATATACCCAACCTACCATCCCGCCACTTGATGTACAACACTATACATTCAATCTAACGCTTAATGACGATAATAATAACATCGATGGACAAGCAACCATCACCGTTAAGTTTTTAAAAAGCACGTCATTATTTGTACTTGATCTGACTAAAAAAGGCAGCAACGGTAAAGGCATGACCGTTTCCACAATTACCGAAGGCGGCAAAAAAATTCCGTTTTCGCAAACCGGCGAAGTTGTTAAGCTATCCGCGGCAGCAAAAGCAAATAGCATTCATAATTATACAATAACCTATTCGGGCATACCTGCCGATGGGCTTATTATCTCTACCAACAAATTTGGCAAGCGTACCTTTTTTGGCGATAACTGGCCCAACCGTGCCCACAACTGGCTGCCCTGCGTGGATAACCCTGCCAACAAAGCTTCGGTTGATTTTATTGTTACGGCCCCGGCGCATTATGATATAGTTTCTAACGGGATAAAAACCGAAGAAAAAAACTTACCCAACAACCAAAAACTTACCCATTGGCACGAGGCCGCCCGGTTGCCCACTAAAGTAATGGTAATTGGCGCGGCAAACTTTGCAATAGATAATGCCGGCATTGTAAATGGCATCCCGGTATATACTTACGTTTTCCCCGAAAACAAAACCGAAGGCTTTAAAAGCTATGCCGTGGCAACCAAAATATTACCCTTTTTTATCGGTAAAATTGGTCCGTATGCTTATAAGAAGCTGGCCAATGTACAGTCAAAAACAATATTTGGCGGCATGGAAAATGCAGGCGCCATATTTTATGCCGAAAACTCGGTAAACAGTAAAGGTGTTGAAGAACTAATGGCGCACGAAATTGCCCACCAGTGGTTTGGTGATGCTGTGAGCGAAAAAAGCTGGGCACACCTATGGTTAAGCGAGGGCTTTGCCACCTTTATGGCTAATTATTATTTAGAAAGCACCTACGGACCAGATACGTTAAAAAAGCGATTATCCGCGCAGCGCCAAAAAGTAATTAATTTTGAACGATCAAGGCTTACGCCGGTAGTAGACTCATTGGTGAAGGATGATTTTATGCAACTGTTAAATGCCAATAGTTACGAAAAAGGCGGCTGGGTGCTGCACATGCTTCGCCGTAAATTGGGTGATAATGCTTTTTGGAAAGGTATACGCGCCTATTTTGCAAAATATAATGGCGGCAACGCCAATACAAACGACTTTAAAAAAGCAATGGAACTGGCATCGGGCCAAAAGCTGGATGTATTTTTTAAGGAATGGCTATTAACCGCGGGGCATCCACAACTTTCTGTTTCCACGCAATTTGATGCGGATAAAAAGCAATTAACCTTGTATATTAATCAGCAGCAAAGTAACCTGTATGATATTGACCTGGAATACTCGGTTGATGGAAAGTTGCACACCGCGCATATTAACTCAAAAACAACAACTGTTAAGTTAACTGCACAAAATCCGGCATCGTTGCTTATTGATCCTGATGTTAATTTATTGGCAAGTTTTGTGAATTTATAATTACTATTACCTAAAGGCAAAATAATTTATAAGCAATGCTGCCGAGATGATAAGCAAACCGCCAAATTCTCGCGCCTGCTCAATATAGGGTTTATCGGCTTTCATGCTCCCTACCAGGCTGGGTCTTTTATACTTAACTATCCAATCCCAAACGCCGTCTTTATTAAAAAATAAAAACAAGGCATAAATCATGTAAAAACCGGTTAGCAACAGGTAAGTGCGCGGGTAATATAAATTAACCGCTACCAAGCCGCAGCAAATTGCAGCGCTCATGTAAATTGGCACCCAAAGCCATGGGTCAACATCATCAAGATTCAGGTAGGCAAATACCAGGAATGCCAAAAAGAATATAACGTTTAAAATAATTAGTAGCATGGACCCGGGTTTTTAAATTATAATACCAATATGCTAAAAAAAAAGCCTAATTACAAACCATAATTATGTTATCAATAACAATGTTACCTTAATTTTCTTTTGATGCTAAATAATTATTGTATTTACGGATCTATATACGGGTCAATGTCATTAAGATTTAAATAAGCAAAAACTAAAAACGCCAGGAAAAAAATATATTAAATATCAGCAGAACGGGGCGCTTCTGTAACATAAGAGATTGGTTAATTAATTGGTTAAACAATATCACTAAAAAAAGCAGAAATGCTACTTAACTTATTTCAAAGATTAAATAGCCAGTGTCAGTAGTCCATTTTGATATTTTTGCTTTGGTAGGATTATGTTTATTTCAGGTTATTTGGCTAAAGTATATTCGCCCCAAAAATCAGTTGGGTACCGCATATATTGAAATTCAACTCCTCTTGGAGGGTTTTTAGACATTACATGCATAATTGTGTTACCTTTAGCATCAACAGTTAAGCTAACACCTTCAACAATATTTGAACCATTTACTTGAACATTGTAATTAAACTTAACAGGGTTGGCTATAGACAGGCCTAAATACTTTAATGGTACGGCTAATTCATAAGTATAATTAATCTGATGGTCAAAAAGCGCTGCGGCCTTTATACCATATTCATTATAAATAGATAGTAATGTATCGCCAACAGCTGCTATGCCTAAAACTTTAATATTTTTGGCCTTATTAATTAATTGGGTATTAATTGCGTTCATAAACGAATCTATCTGCTTGTGATTAATAACAGAATCTTTACTAACAATTGGTTTGTCTCTTAAATTTATTGCAGGCCACTCTTTTCTATCAAATACCGGATATATTAGTGATATATTATGACCTTTATCAATCTCCTTTCGTGTTAAATTAATTGTAAAAGTGATGCTGGCGGCAATTATTTTACGAATAACTAATGGATCTGTAGCTTGTAATACAAAATACAGGTTTGTGTCGTCATTAGCTAAAGAATAATAAACTTCGGTTGCAGTATTGTATGCCTGGAAATGATTACCCCACTCGGTTGCTATACCATCAATTTTTATTGTTTTTGGCGTACGGCGGCTAATTGATTGAACCTTTGGAAGTTTTTGTGCGCCCGCTGATAATTCAACGGTTATTAATATCAAAAAAATAAAAGTCTTTTTAATATTAAATATAGCCGGTATTTTAAAGTAGTGTATTATGGAGATACTGTATAAAATCACTATAAATATATAAATTAGTTATTGTCATAAAATTAAATCGAGCGCCTGCAGCGTTGGTACAAAAATTATATGCAGCTCAAGCCATGGGTTAAAAGCAAAGGCGGTTCTATAATATAGAACCGCCTTTGTCATCTAAACACCTCCGTGCTCGGCGCAAAATACAACACACTGATCATAGCAGTCAGTCTCATATGCTTCACATTCACCCGGTGCGCCAATTTCTTCATAATAGTTTTCATCTTGGCAAACACACTCATAGTATCCCCCGCTAATTTTTTTCATTTGCTCTTTGGTAAGCATTCGCTTATCGCCAAGATTTAATATTAATTTTTTCATAAAATAAGTTTAATTTGCCTTTGTTATTCGGGTGCAGCGTTTTCCCTATCCTGTTTTGTCGAAGTTTAGGCATCTTCATTGTTCGCGAAACAATTTTTTTAATATTTATAGTAAGATATTTAATGTCTTTGGGTTGATAGATTTTAGGGAGCGCGCACCCGTTAATAAATAAGTTGACTGTATCACCGGTTATATAGTTTAGTTGTCCTTTTTCGCTATAAAGGCTTAGGTTAAAAACTGTAATAGATTCTTTATGCGTAACTATAGGTTACATTAATAAGCCAATTCAACTGCAATTAAACCATATTAATTGTTTAAAAGGTGGCTCTATTGCAGAGAGATAGCAATTTTTTATCGAATTAACTATATATTTAAGACAATAGCAAATTTTGTTTTATATTTAAATTAATATTTCCCTGTATTACAATAGCCTGCATAATGTTGCTTATTGGGTTGGTTCTGTTTATCAGATTAAAGGTTAAAGCTGATACTACTTAACCCCATTTGATGTATACCGACTTTTGCACTTAAAAATTTTGCATATCTTACACCATCAAACTTTATTTCATTGTTAGTTAAAACTTTTGGCAGCGCGGTTTACGGCATTGAAGCTATTACTATTACGGTTGAGGTAAATATTAGCAGCGGAAAGCCTCAATACTTTATAGTGGGCCTGCCCGATAATGCCGTGCGCGAATCTATGCAGCGGGTAGAGGCCGCCTTACAAACTAACAACCTGCGGATGCCGCGTCAAAAAATAGTGGTTAATATGGCCCCGGCGGATATCCGCAAAGAAGGCTCGGCTTATGATCTTACCATTGCAACCGCCATACTTGCCTCATCGGGACAGATTGAATCCGAAAATCTGGATAAATACCTGATAATGGGCGAGCTGTCCCTGGATGGCGGCCTGCAACTCATTAAAGGCGCACTACCCATTGCCATACAGGCCCGTAAGGATGGTTTCAAAGGATTTATTTTACCTAAACAAAATGCCCGTGAGGCTGCTATTGTAAATGATCTGGAAGTTTATGGCGTAGAAAGCATTAAACAAGTTGCCGGCTTTTTTAACGGCGATACCCAACTTACCCGCGAGATAGTAAATACCCGCGAAGAATTTTACGATAGCCTGTGCAATTATGACAGCGACTTTAGCGAAGTACGCGGGCAGGAAAACATAAAACGCGCTTTGGAAATAGCCGCCGCAGGCAGTCATAATGTGATATTAATTGGTCCGCCGGGTGCGGGCAAAACCATGCTGGCCCGCAGACTGCCATCCATATTGCCGCCGCTGAGTTTGTACGAATCATTAGAAACTACCAAAATACACTCCGTAGCGGGTAAGCTCTCTGCCGCGGATGCATTAATAACCGTTAGGCCCTTCCGTTCGCCGCACCATACCATAAGCGATGTGGCTTTGGTGGGAGGTGGCGGCAACCCGCAACCCGGTGAAATTTCATTAGCACATAACGGCGTTTTATTTTTGGATGAGCTGCCCGAGTTTAAACGCACCGCGCTCGAAGTAATGCGACAGCCGCTGGAGGAACGCAGGGTCACCATATCACGCGCCAAATTTACGGTTGATTATCCCAGCAGCTTTATGCTGGTAGCCAGCATGAACCCCTGCCCTTGCGGCTATTATAATCACCCGGAAAAGGAATGTATTTGCCCGCCGGGCATGGTACAAAAGTATTTGAGCAAAATATCCGGCCCGTTATTGGACCGTATTGACCTACATGTTGAAGTTACACCCGTAAACTTTAATGAACTGGCATCAGACCGCCTGGCCGAAAAAAGCGAACTGATACGCGAGCGGGTAATAAAGGCCCGCGATGTGCAGATAGCCCGCTTTGGTGATAAACCACACCTGCATGCCAACGCCCAGATGACACCCCAAATGGTGCGCGATATTTGCAAGATAAATGATGCCGGACAAATGTTGCTCAAAAAAGCAATGGAGAAATTGGGCCTATCTGCCCGGGCCTACGACCGTATACTTAAAGTTGCCCGTACCATTGCCGACCTTGCCGCAAGCGAAGAAATAAAAATGGAACACCTTGCCGAAGCCATACATTTCAGGAGTTTGGACAGAGAGGGATGGGCAGGATAGCGTATGGTTGATGATACAACTGCATTCATAATGAAAAGATTTTTATTTTTTATTTCTCCACTATTTACAACAAGCTCTGTTTTGGCCCAATCCATTTTAAAAAGAGATATTCAACATTTAAAAATCAAAGACACGGTTTTGATTAAGCAAATAATTAATATGAATGATTCGCTTGCCAAAAAGGATCATGCTTATATAGCTGTATATATTGAACAGTATTCGTATACATGTAACACCGACACGGCATTTACTTATTTTTTATCCCCGCAGTTTTCAATTTATCGGCCAATGATAGTGATACCTTGTATCCTGATTATTATTCCTTTATAAACAATAAACTGGTAACTATATATTCTAACGAGCTTCTGTTTTCCTTTGCTGAACGAGCCTTTACTGACAAAAGCAAAAAACAACTACGAAAAATCATTAAGAGATATGTTGAAACTCCGCCAATACAGTTACTTTATGATAAAACCGGTAAGAGAACAATAAAGCTTACGCCAACAACAATATCTTACGGGGGTAGAAGGATTTACATACGGCGAAAAAAACCACCTGTAATTTTAAATGTTGCCGAATAGGAATTAAGGCCGTTGCAACAGCAGCATTGAGTCGTTTCTCTCGCTCAAATCAGAACACTATATTTACCTGCCGGATGTATGGTATTAACAAACGGCAAACATACCATATGAATTTTTTTAAAAACCTCTTCTCGCCACAGCAAGCAATAACACAACAATACTATTTGTGTATTTGCTGTATCATCAAAGATGAAAACGCCTATCTTGAAGAATGGATGAACTATCATCTAAAAGTAGGCGTTGAACATTTTTATATTTATGATAACGGCAGCAAAGTGCCCATTGCTGACACTATCAGGCAAATTGGTATGGACCAATACGCTACCGTAAGAACCATAAGAGGCAAGGCCATGCAGGTTAAGGCTTATGGCGATTGCTTAAAAAGATTTGGCCAAACTTCGCAATGGATAGCTTTTATTGATACAGATGAGTTTATTTTATCAAAAAATGAAGGGCATCAATTACCTGCGTTTTTAAAAGATTACGAACCCTACGGCGGCTTGGGGGTTAACTGGCTGATATTTGGTTCCAATGGCCATACCAACCGTACTCAACGCCCGCAACTGGAAAGTTTCACCATGCGGTCGGAAGTTGATTTTCATGTAAACCGGCACATTAAAAGCATTGTGCAGCCCCGATTTGTGCAGTCATCAAAAAACGCCCATAGCTTTAATTACATAACCGGCAAATTTTGTGTTAATGAAAACTTTACGCCTGTTGAAGGCGCTTTTTCAGAACCAAGTGTAACCAAAATACAGCTTAACCATTACTATTGCCGCTCGATGGAGGAGTTTGACGAAAAAATAAACCGCGGTATTGCCGATACCCGCAAAAAACGCACACTTGAGCAATTTCATCATCATGATGATGAGGGTAATAAAGTGGAAGACCGTTTAATATTGGAGGTTAAATAACTCATTAAGTTGCAGGTTAGCAAGCTCGGCAGGAGCCAAAACCTTTGTAGCAAAAAAGGGATAGGATGATTATTATGCGTGCCATGGTACGTTACCGTACCGCACCTACGGAGCGGGTATTGGTTTATATTATTTCTCTACAAATATTTAACCCCGATGGGGTTTGAGTTAACTTGAGTTAATTAAAATAACCTCCGTTGGAGCAAACCTTTGTAGCAAAATGCAGTCTGTTTGCGTGCCGTAGTACGCTACTGTGCCGCACCCACCGGAACGGATATTGATTTATATTTTTCTATACAATATTTAACCGCGATGGGGTTTGAGTTAACCTGAGTTAATTAAAATAGGCTCCGTTGGAGCCAAACCTTTGTAGCAAAAAATTTAGTCTGTTTGCGTGCCGTAGTACGCTACTGTGCCGCACCCACCGGAACGGATATTGATTTACAAATATTTAACCCAGGTGGAGCTATTATTGGGCAACATGCATTAAATAATACCATTTGCTCAACAAAAACGGTCCGTTAATAACGGACCGTTTTTGTTTATCTATAATAATGATTAAAACGGCACATAAACTCCAAAAGTTATATTACGACCCGGATTTAAAACACCATAGTTTACATCCTCCTGCGATAACCTGCCCGGCCTTAACCTGCTTAATGCATCATAATAACTCTTATTGGTTAAATTAGATGCTGATGCATATAGCTTTATTGGTTGCTTGCCCCATTTAACCGTTGCACCTATACCAGCATTTATTAACGTGTAAGCATTGGTTGGCGTTTCAAAAGTGGCATCAATCCGGTATTGTTTAAAATAGTTATCCAACCCCGCTGATACATAAAAACCGCTTAGCCCTTTTACTTTAGGCTCAAACCTTAACGTATTATGTATAACACCGGCAGGCGTTAACGGCAGCGGTTTGTTAAACGACAGGTTTTGCGCATGTGTATAGCTAAACGTATTATCCAGATGCACAAACTCCGCCGGATGGAAATTCAGGCTGCCTTCTAATCCGTATAAATTGGCATTAACCTGCCCATAACGGTAAACATCATAAGTTTTAGGGTTGCCGTTATCATCAATCAAAGTAATCTGATCGCCTTTTGCGCCCGATGCATAAATGTAGTTATTTACATAATTTTCATAAACGCCCAGGCTACCGGTAATCACGCTGTGGCCAAATTCAAATGTAGCATCCGTTTGGTAGCTTCTTTCGGCAGTCAGGTTTCCATTACCAATTTCATAACGTGCGGTGCCTTCATGTACGCCATTTGAACCTAACTCGGCAGGGTTAGGTGCCCTGAAAGCGGTCCCGGCGTTAGCCTTAAAGCTCAAATCATCGCTAAACACATGGGTATACCCTGCTGCGCCGCTTATATTGCTAAACTTATTATTAAAGCCGGTAAAAACCGTTGTGCCATTTTTTATAAAGGCTTTACCCACATTGCTGATGTAATCATAGCGCGCCCCTACATTAAAGGTGTTTTTATCCCAGGTCTTCTTTACGTATACAAATGTACCTATGCTGTTCCGGTTATACTCAGGTACCAAAACTTCTTCGCCTTTGTTATGGCTATCCTCATCGCTGGCGCTTAACCCTATTAATGGCTGCCATCCATTATTTTCGGGCAGATAATACTTTGCATCAAGCGAATAGGTATTCAAATCAAAAAACAAAGAAGGTATGGGGTTATCCAACTCCCTCCGCTGGTTTTTTTGATAGCCAAGGTCTAATTTTAAACTCCCCGCACCCAGTATAAAATTGTTGTTTAAAGCTATCTTATAATGACGGATGTCCTGGCGAGGATAATCAAGCGTTCGCGAGGCGTTGTTGGTATAAAGCGGGTCGCCGGGATCAGAATCATAAAAGCCGATATTATTTTTATAATAAGAAAAGTTAAGGTGCGAATAGCCCCATTTTTTGTTAAGCCCCAGCATACCGCTAAAATTGGTATTGTTGTACCCGCTATTGATATAATACCCATCAGGCGTTTTAAAATTATATGCATTTTGGTATGATCCGCGCCCGCGCCAAACAAAGCCATTTTGGTTGCCTGTAAGCATAACGGAGCTACTGGTTAAGCCGTTGTTGGTTGAATAGTTTGAAAGCACCTCACCTTTTATACTCCCCGGTGGCGGCACCAGCGGTTCAAGCACATTAATAACCCCGCCTATGGCATCAGACCCATATAGTAATGATGCCGCGCCGCGCAATACCTCTACCCGGTCGGCTCCGTTTTGATCAAGCTCAATGCCATGTTCGTCACCCCATTGCTGGCCCTCTTGCTTTATGCCATCGCTAATGGTAACAATACGGTTGTAGCCCAGTCCGCGTATAATAGGTTTTGAAATACCCGGCCCGGTGGTAACCTGGCTCATGCCGGGTACCTGTTTAGCCAATGCATCAACCAGATTACTTGCCGGGGCCAAAAGCTCCTCGCGCGATACCACTGCCGCCGATGTGCTGTTTGATTTATTGTTTGATGATATAGGGGTGCCGGTAATTACCACTTCTTTTATTTCGGCAATGCTGGGGTTAAGGGCAATATTTAGCGACTGCCCCGGTACGGCCACATCAACGGTTTTTACAACAGATGTATATCCTATAAACTTAATTTCAACATCATATTTCCCCTGTGATGGCACTGCTGTAAAAGTAAACTTACCATCGGCATTAGTTATAATATTAATACGCAATTGCGGTATAGAAACGGTTGCGCCGGCAATAGGCTGATTGGTTTTTGCATCGGTTACAGTACCGGTAATATCATTAATAACACCCCGGGATGCAATTGAGGCAGTTATAGAGCTTATGACTAATAAAAATGTATATAATAAAACGAATAATCGTGTTTGGATCTTCATAAAAAATTTATTGAAAAAGAATTATTAAACAATCAGCAAAGCGTATTGCTGAATTAATTTTCAAAAAACACGTTAGGAAGCTAACGTATTAACAATAAACAGAAGACATTGGAGGTGCGCGCCCGGAAGCCTGAATAAGCGATATGCTTATAAAGTTATGATCGCCAACCTTATATAGGTGCCGTGATGTATTAACAGCAAAATGATAAGCAGTAGTGGTTATAATAGCCGCTGTATGATGCATAACATCGCACAGGTAACATTTTTCCTGAATGGTTGTTGCCGGTTTTTGCCCGTGTTTGGCAATACTATGTGCAGTTTCGGTATGTTTAAGTATAATATGCTGATGCAATGCAACCATGTACTGCCCGGCAATAAAACACCCCAGCAGTACCCACGAATAAAAAATATGTGCCCTTTTTTTTCGCAAACCGTTTTTATGTAGTTGTAAAGCTAAACATTAGCTAACAATATTCGTGCTAAAACAATAATTGCCGCAACTAATATAAGCTGATTGTTACACTAACCGTATATTTGTTAGCATGACACCTGCCGAGATCAATAAAAAATGGGATGAATTGCTGATGCGTATCGCAAAAGATTTTGATAGCGATACCCCCGATATAAAAGTGATGCTTTTTTTAATTGGCGTGCAGGAACTGGGTAAAGGGCCGCAAAAATTCAGCAAAAGGCAAAAGGAGGAGTTGATGCATATTGCCAACTGCAAATTGTTTAGCCTGATGGGGTTTTATGAATTAGAGGGATTGGACCAGGATGGATGGCCGCATTGGAAACTGGTAAAAACCATACCCAATTATACCCTGCTGGAGCAGGAAATGGTTTTAAAGTCATTAATCATCACTTATTTTGAAACAGAGCTACCCGCCGAATAATGTTCACATTTTAAATTTAAATTTAAATTCGAAATCGAAAATCCGAAATCCGAAATATGAAGATCATTACTTATAACGTTAACGGTATCCGCTCGGCCATGAATAAAGATTGGCTGGCTTGGCTTCAGGCTACCGATGCCGATGTGGTTTGTTTGCAGGAAATAAAGGCTACGCCCGATGTACTTACCGATTTGCACCTGGTAGATGCCCTGGGCTACCAGCATTATTGGTTCCCGGCTGAAAAGAAAGGCTATAGCGGCACCGCTATATTAACCAAGCGCACTCCAAACCATATAGAATATGGCTGCGGCATACCCGATTTTGACCGCGAGGGCCGCAACATACGTGTGGATTTTGATGAGGTATCAGTAATGAGCGTTTATTTCCCCTCAGGCTCAAGCGGCGACGAGCGGCAGGCATTTAAATTCAGGTTCCTGGATGAATTTGGTAAATACCTTACCCTGTTAAAGGTTGAACGCCCTAACCTGGTTATCTGCGGCGATTATAATATCTGCCATCGCCCTATTGATATACATAACCCAAAATCAAACGCCAACTCATCAGGCTTTTTACCCGAGGAGCGTGAATGGATGGAAAACTTTATCGAGTCGGGCTTTGTGGATACTTTCCGCCATGTAAACCAGGAGCCGCATAATTACACGTGGTGGAGTTTCCGTTTTAATGCCCGCGCCAAAAACCTGGGTTGGCGCATTGATTATGCCATGGCGAGTAAGGAACTTGAAGATAAAATAAAACGCGTCGCCATACTATGCGAAGCAAAGCATTCGGATCATTGCCCGGTGTTGCTGGAGCTGGCGTTTTAGCTTTACAACTTGTCATCCTTCGCTATCGCTCAGAATGACAAGTTGGTATGTAACATCCCACTACTTCAATCATCTAATTCATAATAACTATTATTATTATGAACTGGAAAATATTTAAAAAGAGTACCGGTAAAACTAAAGCTCCAAAATCAAAAACCCGCGAATGGGTTGATGCCATAGTATTTGCCGTTGTGGTTTCTACAGCAATACGCGGTTTATTGTTTTCGGCTTATGCCATACCTTCAGGCTCAATGGAAGGTACTCAATTTGCCGGCGATTATTTATTTGTTAGCAAAATAAGCTATGGGCCGCGAATGGCCATTACTCCTGTTGCATTCCCCTTTACCGAGCCAACCGTTTATGGCGTTAAAACGTACTGGGAAGGATGGCAGTTACCTTATTTCAGGCTGCCGGGTTTAGGTAGCGTTAAAAAGCAAGATATTGTTGTATTTAATAAACCGGAAGAAGCCAATCAAAATATCCCTATTGATGAACGCACTACCTTAATAAAACGTTGCCAGGCCACTCCGGGTGATGTGCTTACTATAAAGGATGGACAGGTTTATATTAACGGCAAAGCCGCTCCTAATGCACCAAAAGCTCAAACATCGTATACCGTAGTTACTAACGGCACCGATATCAATCCGCAAATTTTGAACGACTTTCACATCACCATAGTACAGCAAAGTGCGGCTAATACTTATGAGATGATTATCCCCACAGAACATTTGGCTACCTTAAAAAGCTACTCAAACATTAAAAGTATAACCCCATTTATTGTGTACGCAGGTGTTTATGACCCTGCTATCTTTCCGCATAATGAAAAGTTTAAATGGAACGTTGATAATTATGGCCCAATAATATTACCTAAAAAAGGATGGACGGTGGCGTTAAATGATTCCACCCTTACTTTATACCGTAGGGCAATAGAAGTTTACGAAAACAATAAGGTAACTGTAAACGGAACGGATATTTTTATTAATGGAAAGAAAACCGGTGCCTATACTTTTAAAATGAACTATTACTGGATGATGGGCGATAACCGCCATGACTCATTAGACTCCCGTTTCTGGGGTTACGTACCCGAGGATCATATTATCGGTAAGGCCATGTTAACCTGGTTCAGCACTGATTCAACCGCAAGCGTTTTTAATAAAGTGCGCTGGAACAGGCTAATGAAGCCAATCAAGTAACACAAAGGCCCTATTGGGCCTTTTATTTTTATTGTTTCGCTTTTTTCTGTGCTGCGTCCTGAGCTTTTTTAATAGAATCCTGTTTGGCTTTTTCGGCTTTCTTTTTCTTGTTAAAAAACCCTTTTAAAAGGAAGTTATGCTGCGCAGCTTGAAGATCCTCATTTAAGGTAGATGAAGTTTGATGCACATTTTTGATGGTTTTTCGTGCCTGGGCTATGGTGCTTTCCATGTTTTTGGCCATTTTATCGTTATTTAACAATCGCCCTAAGCTTCCCTGTCCGGCATTTATTTTAGTTACAATTTGCGATAAGCTGTTAACCAATGTACCTGCATCGTCGGCCATTTTAGTAACCTTGGCCATCAGTTTATCTACGTCCATAGGGTTTACAGCATTTAATTGTTCGCCATTGCTAACCATTTGTGTAGTAGTTGCGCCGCCCGGCGATATTACCACCAGTTTATCCCCCATCAATCCATCGCTGCCTATATTCATACGCGAATCTTTCTTAATAAACTTTTGCACGTCCTTATCAATATTGAGCACCACCTTTACCGCGGTATCATTAATAATCTGTATGTCGTCAACAACACCTACATTAATACCGGCAAAGCGTACATTATTTCCTATCTGAAGCCCGTTTACGTTTTTAAATGTACCGTTAAGTTTAATGGTTGAGCTAAACAGGTTTTTTTGATTTCCAATAAAAAACACGGCAAATACCAGCAGCAATATCCCCACTATGGTAAATATGCCAATTTTAGTTTTTTGTTCGGGCGTTGTTTTCATGATACGTCTTTAAAGTAGGCTTTAACTATAGTGTCTTTTGATTTAAGCAGCTCGTCAAATGAGCCTTCGGCTATGTATTCGCCATCATTCATAATTACAACACGGTCGGCAGTTATGCGTGCGCACTCCATATCATGCGTAATAATTATGGATGTTGTTTTATATTTCTTTTGCATGTTTAATATCAACTCGCTTATCTCGCGCGAGGTAATAGGGTCAAGGCCGGTGGTTGGTTCATCGTAAAGCATTATTTCGGGCTTTACAATTAAGGTACGCGCAAGGCCAATCCTTTTCCGCATACCCCCAGATAAGTCAGACGGCATTTTATCTGCAGCATCAGTAAGGCCAACTCCATCCAGTACTTCTTCAATCCTTTTATCAATTTCGGCCTGGTCTGTTATTTTTAAAACACGTGTTAGCGGAAATTCAAGATTTTCTTTAACAGTCATCGAATCGTATAAAGCGCCGCTTTGAAACAGGAAACCTATTTTAATTCGCAGCGCTTTCAATTCTTCATCGCTCATTTCGGCAACTTCCTGCCCAAATACTTTCAGGCTGCCGGCATCCGGCTGCAAAAGCCCTACTATACACTGTATTGTAACTGATTTACCCTGACCTGAGCGGCCAAGAACCACCACATTTTCGCCGCGCTTAACATCGATGGTGATATTTTTTAATACCTCATTGCTACCAAAAGATTTTTTAAGGCCATTTATTTTAATTACCGTCTCGTTTTTAGGGGATGATTGGCTCTGTTCGTTAACGGCTTTTTGTTTTTCGTTTTCCATATTATTGATAAAATAATTCGCTGGTTATCTGAACCGCAATGCCGTCAATAACAAATATCCACAACGATGCCGTAACTACTGCCGAGTTTGCAGCAATACCCACACTCTCCGTTCCCCGGCTTGAATGGAAACCTTTATAACAACCTACAAAACCTATGGCTAAACCAAAAAATATGGTTTTAATAAACGCAGGTAAAAAATCGGTAAAATCAAGAGAAGCGATTACTTTGGTAAGATAAAGAGACGCGCTGATATGATCATTAAGGTTAAGCGCCAGGTAACCACCAAACAAACCAATGGCATCGCCCATAAGCGATAACAAGGGAACCATAAAGGTAGTGGCTAAAATGCGCGTAACTACCAAATATTGCAAAGGGTTAGCACCCGATACTTCCATGGCATCCAACTGCTCGGTAACCTTCATGCTGCCCAACTCGGCACCTATGCTTGATGCTATTTTACCCGCACATATAATGGCGATAATAACGGGGCCTATTTCGCGAACAAAGGATATGGTAAGTGTTTTGGGCAGCATACTTGCCGCGCCAAACGTTACAAGGGTGGGCCGTAATTGTAAAATAAGCACTACGCCCATAATAAAGGAGGTAATGCCAACCAGCATTAACGAGCGGTAGCCAATTTCGTAACATTGCCGTACAAATTCGGACCATTCAAAGCCACCTACAAAAATATTTTTTATAAACCGGGCGAAAAAGCCAACCTGCTCGCCCACATCCTCCATCCACTTTTTCCAGCCCGCAATAGCTACTTCCTGTGCCATATTTATATTATTTACTGTTATAACAAATTTTTAATCAATTGTTTGTTATAACAGTAAATAATAATTATGACTTTAGTTACATCATAGGTATATCAATTAATAATATACGTGCATTTTCCTGTGTATCAATAATTAAGCTATCGGTATCATATATGCCCAATGCATCACGTTTATTTAATACTTTATCCTCAACTTTTACACTGCCTTCAATAACAAATAAATAAACTCCATTACCGGGTTTGCTTATATTATAGGTCACCTGGTTCTCTGCCTCAAAATCGCCAATGCTAAAAGTCGCGTCCTGGTTTACCCATAAGGTATCTTTTCTTTCTTTATCAGGCGATACCAGCGTAACCAGTTTATTTATTTCAAGTACATCTTCAAAGTTTTTTTGGTCATAACGCGGTTTAATATTCCTGATCTTAGGAAAAACCCATATTTGCAAAGCTTTAGCTTCTTCTGATTCTGAATGATTGTATTCTGAATGGGTTATACCTGTACCTGCCGACATTACCTGTATCTCGCCTGATTGTATCACACCTATATTACCCATGCTGTCTTTATGTTCAATAGCGCCGCTTAGTGGTATGGTAACAATCTCCATATTATCATGCGGGTGGGTACCAAAGCCTGCACCGGCTGCAATTATATCATCATTTAACACCCGCAATGCACCAAAGTGCACCTTTTCGGGATTATAATATGGGCCAAAGCTGAATGAAAATTTAGCCTTTAACCAACCGATATCGTTTGTTCCGCGCTCATTAGCGGGATAAAATATTGTTTTCATGTTATGATTGTTTATAAATACATGTTTAAACATACAAATTTTATTCCACAAAATAATTATGCTTATTTTTGTGCCCAAATAATTATATACATGTCATATAAAGCGGTTATTGTGGGCGCAAGCGGACTTATTGGCAGAAACTTGCTTAATCAGTTATTAACAAATAACGTTTACTCTGAAGTTATAAGCCTTGCCCGTAAAAAAGTGCCGGTACATAGTTCAAAATTAAAACAAATAATTGTTGATTTTGACCATTTAGATGATTACAGCGAACATATTAATGGCCGCGCTATTTTTTGTTGTTTAGGTTCAACGCGTAATAAAACGCCTGATAAGGCAGACTATCATAAAGTTGACCACGATTATATTGTTAAAATGGCTGAAATTGGCGAAAAAAACCAGGTAAGGCAATTTCATTTAATTTCGTCAATTGGAGCAGATGAACAATCATCCGCTTTTTATTTAAAGATGAAAGGCGAGACGGAGAATGATGTTAAAGCAAAAACTTATAAAAGCATTCATATATACCGCCCTTCGGTATTGGTTGGGCCAAGAACAGAAAGCCGGCCAATGGAACGCCTTACCATAAAATTAATGTTATTGATAAATCCCTTTCTGTTTGGGCCGCTTAAAAAATACAAATCAATAGCGGCTAAAACCGTAGCTGTGGCAATGTATAATCAATCCATTAAAAGAAACCTACGGGGCGTATTTATTTACGAATCTGATCAAATTAAAAAACTGGCGTGAGTACGTATATATCCGCAGAAAATTTAGGCCATTCATTTCATGATAAATGGTTGTTTAAAAATGTAACCATAGGCATTAATAAGGGCAGGCGTGTGGCATTGGTAGGCATTAACGGTGCCGGTAAATCAACTTTGTTAAAAATATTAGCCGGCTCATTAAAACCCACCGAAGGCAAAGTGGCCCAAAGTAAGGATTTGAATATGGGTTACCTTGACCAGGATCCCGGTTTTAAAAATGCAATTACAATAAGCGATTACATTTTCCATGCCGATAACGCACAGCAACAGGCTATACGTAAATATGAGGAATTGTTAGAAACCGATCCTGACAATACTTCCGCCCTTGATAAGGTAATGGAGGAGTTGAGCAATGTTGATGCCTGGGAGTATGAGTATAAAATTAAAACCATTTTGGGGCGGCTGGATATCCATCATCTTCATCAGTCTATTAATACTTTATCGGGCGGTCAAAAAAAACGGTTAGCATTAGCGCGCTTACTTATTGAAGACCCGGATATTTACATTTTAGATGAGCCTACCAATCATTTGGATATTGATACTATTGAATGGTTAGAAAAACTGCTTACTGAAGGCTCAAAAACCATATTAATGGTAACGCACGACCGCTATTTTTTGGATAACGTATGCAACGAGATCTTGGAAATTGATAAGGGAAAGATAATACCATATGTTGGCAATTACGGTTATTATCTTGAACGAAAAGCCGAACGCGAAGCGGCAGATGAAGCCTCGTTTCAGAAAAACAGCAATTTATTGCGTAAGGAACTGGAGTGGATGCGCAGGCAGCCTAAGGCAAGGGGAACCAAATCTAAGTCGCGCATTGATGCTTTTTATGACCTGGAGGAAAAAACCAAAAATCATGGAACAAAAGCTAATGTTGAACTTAGCGTAAAAACAGCGCGCCAGGGTAATAAAATATTAGAACTTAAAGATGTAAGCAAATCATTTCAGGGCCGCAGTTTTGTAAATCATTTTAATTACGTATTTAAAAAAGGCGACCGTATTGGTTTAGCAGGAAAAAACGGCACGGGCAAATCAACTTTATTAAATTTAATTACGGGTGTTTTACCTGCCGATAGCGGCACCATTGATAAAGGCGAAACAACCGTTTTTGGTTATTTCCATCAATCGGGCATTACGTTTAAAGAAGACGAACGCGTTATTGATGTAGTAAAAAACGTAGCCGAATTTATTACCATGGCCGATGGCAAAACCATTTCGGCTTCGGCATTACTTACTTTATTTTTATTTCCGCCGCCAAAGCAGTATGGATTTATTGCCAATTTAAGCGGCGGCGAAAAGAAGAGATTACAGCTAATGCATGTATTAATGAAGAACCCAAACTTTTTAATACTGGATGAGCCTACCAATGACCTGGACATTGATACACTTAATGTATTAGAAGAGTTTTTAACTAATTATAGTGGTGTACTAATGATGGTATCGCATGACAGGTATTTGCTGGATAAATTAACTGATCAGTTATTTATTATGGAAGGTGGTGGCCAGGTGCGCATATATAACGGCAATTATTCGTCATACCGGTTGGAGTTGGAGGATAATAAACAACAAAATAAAAAAAGCACCGTTGTTGAAGCAACCCCTGTTACTACAGAACCGAAGAAAAACAAACTAAGCTTTAAAGACCAAAAAGAGCTTGAACAGTTGGATAAAGACATTGCCCAGTTAGAAAACGAGGCAAAAGCAGCGGCCGAAAAGCTAAACGCCACCAATATTGATAATGATACAATTATTCAGCTATCGCAAAAAATAACTGAAATAAATAACCTAATAGATGAAAAAAGTATCCGCTGGATGGAATTGACAGAAATAAAGGAGGCTTAATATGACAACATCAGATATTATTGCATCAATTGGTGTAATTATACTATTAATAGCGTTTTTATTAAATTTATATAAAAAGGTTAA
>JAICMD010000220.1 GCA_025929405.1 Mucilaginibacter sp.
TATTTGACTCCTACGGAGTCGGCCATAATTCAAATAACTAATCCAAATTGCCAATTGATCGTTTATCTATAACCCCATAGGGGTTAAATGTCTGTAGAAATATATGACAAGGGGCTATCCGCTACGTAGGTGCGGAACAGGTAGCATACCTACGGCACGCAGATTCTATTGCTCATTTTGCTACAGATATTTGACTCCTACGGAGTCGGCCATAATTCAAATAACTAATCCAAATTGCCAATTGATTGTTTATCTATAACCCCATAGGGGTTAAATGTCTGTAGAAATATATCACAAGTGGCTATCCGCTCCGTAGGTGCGGAACAGATAGTGTACCTACGGCACGCAGATTCTATTGCTCATTTTGCTACTCCTGCGGAGTCGGCCATAATTCAAAACTTGGGTTAACTATTCCTCCCGCGGTTCTTTATAAAACTTGTCGTTAAAGTTCACCAAAAACAATTCGTTTGTGGCACGTGTGCATGCGGTATAAAACCACCGCAGGAAGTCTGTATTCACCATATCGTCGGTTAAATATCCCTGGTCAACAAATACAGCGCCCCATTGCCCGCCTTGTGCCTTATGGCAGGTAATGGCATAGGCAAATTTTATTTGCAAGGCATTATAGTACGGGTTTTGCTTTAACTCCTGATGTTTGGCGCGCTTGTTGGCAATATGGTCGTAATCCTTCATTACTTCCAGATAAAAACGTTTTTGATCTATCGGATTCAATGCAGGCGACTCGGAATACAAGGTATCGAGCAGTATCTTACAATCCAGTACCGGATCCTCTGCATAATCAATAAACTCCAATTGTACATCCGCGAAGCGGAAACCATACATATCCTCTATTTTACGTACCTTGCGTATCTTGGCTATATCACCGTTGGCGATAAAACCCGTACTGCTTTCCTCCTGCTCCTGCAGCCAGAAGTAGTTGTTTTTAACGATCATGATCTGGTCGCCGCCGGTAAGCTCTTCCTCTCGCCATAATAAACGCGCCCGTATCTGTTTATTATAAAGATTGGCATTTTTGTTTGAGCGACAGATGATCAGCGTATTCTCATTGCCATATTTATTGTAGGCATACTCCAATCCTTCCTGCAGGCGTTCGCCTGTCATGCGGTAAACGTCTTTATATCCTTTGGTGATGATCTGCGGCATAGTTTCCTTACTTAAACGTATCATATCACGTATGCGGGTTACATTAAATAATATACCTGATTCTTTTTGCTGACGGAGCACATCCGTCATTTCATAACTGAATACCGTCAAAAAAAACTCATTCTTCATCAATCCGGCATCCAGTGCTGGGCTTTCGTCTGATCCTACCGGCGGCAACTGCGCGGTATCGCCAACAAGCATCAATTTGCAATTCTTTTTATTATAGACGTATTTAACCAGATCATTCAGTAAAGTATCACGGTTGTTGCCGCTTAGCTGATCAGACACCATCGAAGCCTCATCAACAATAAATAAGGTATTGCTGGCCAGGTTATCAGCAATACTAAATGACTCATCTACATTTAAAGCCGATTTTTTGCGGTAGATACGCTTATGGATAGTAAATGCCTTACGGCCCGAATAGTTGGTTATCACCTTAGCGGCCCGGCCCGTTGGCGCTAATAGTACTGATTTATAGTTGTAATGCTTTAGTGCCTTAACCAGCGCGCCTAACACCGTGGTTTTACCTGTACCGGCATAACCTTTCAGGATGAAGCATTCGTCGTCATTATCGCTTTCTAAAAAACTGTGCAGCATATTAAACAGCTCTATTTGCTGTTGGGTGGGCTGATGCGGAAATGCTTGCTGAATATGCTGGGCTGACACAATACAAAAATGCTGATAACTAACCTAATTTAGTAATTCAAAAAAACATTACTTTTGCCCATAGCATATATGACCGAGCAAACCTATACGTACAGCCATAATGATTTTAATATTGACCAGTTGGGTAACTATACTTTACTGATCAAAGCTGACGATAATACGTTTGATTATGCTATTACCCGGGATGATATATTGATGGCTGCCGCAACAGGTTGCCCTATTGAAGAATTAAAAACCAATAAGTTTACAGCCGATTACAAAAAAACGGTTGTTGGCCTTAATACCAAAGCTTTTACATTGGTACCTGCGCAATTATTTGATGCAGCAAGGGTTGCAGATATGGCCCGTATATTGTATGTAAAAGAGCATGAAAAGATATTGGCGCAGGTGTTGGACGAAGACAACCATGTGATATACAAGGTTTCTGAGCAATTGATTAACACGATTGCAGCTCACAGTATTAAGGATATTATATTTGCACCTAAAGGTTGGTTAAAAGCCATTCAGCAAAACGGTTCTTCTGAAAGTCAGTTTAATATAAATATTGACGACAGATATACTGAATTTGCTTATTTTAAGAATAACAAATTACGCTTCTACAACAAATTTGAGACCATCAATACAGATGAGTTGGTTTACTTTACGCTGATGGTGAGCAAGGAATTAAATCTTGATCAAAAAGATGTCACACTTGTTTTAAGCGGAAATATAAATATAGGAGATGACCAGTACAAAAAACTGGCGGAGTATTTTTCAATTCTAAAGCTCAACAGTCAGAAAGTGGTAGAAATACCTGCTGATGCACCATCCCATCAATTATTATCACTGGTTGCCCTGTATTTATGCGCATAATAGGTGGCAGCTTAAAAGGGCTTCGGCTCAATCCCCCACAAAATTTACCGGTACGCCCTACTACTGATCTTGCTAAAGAAGCATTATTCAACATTTTACTCAACCAGATAGAGTTTGAAGGAATTACAGTGCTTGACCTTTTTAGCGGAACAGGTAATATATCGTTGGAGTTCGCTTCGCGCGGGGCCGAAAAAGTTATATCGGTTGATCGTAGCATCCATTGTATTAATTACCTGAAGGATACTTCGCGCCAGCATAAACTGGAACAGATAAAAACCTTTAAGGCTGATGTATTTAAATACCTGCAACTGGAAACGGATAAGTACGATCTGATATTCGCCGACCCGCCTTATGACCTTAATCAAATACCCGAAATACCTAAAATAGTATTTGATAAAAATCTGCTTAACCCGGATGGGCTACTCATTATCGAACATCAGTCCTTTCAAAATTTAAGCAATCACCCTGCCTTTGTTGAACAGCGAAAGTACGGACATTCCTCTTTCTCCTTTTTCAGAAATTAAATTGCACTGCTGCTCAATCATTATATAATAAGGTTTTATGATTTAAACAATTTTAAAACCGAGGTTATGGTAAAATGTTATTTATTAACAATATTACTTATACCATGGAAACAACATTGAAAAATATAAACAAAAACACAATGCCACACGAGGATATTAACCTTAACTGGCCCGAGCGTTATATATCAATAGCCGCCGGTGTTAAATTAACGCTTAATGGCTTGAGGCATTTATTTGGAAGTCCTTTTACAAGTTTATTAAAATTAGGTGCAGGCGGGTACCTGGTTAACCGCGGTATAAGCGGTCATTGTGATATTTATTCAAGAATCGGTAAAAACACCCATGAACCGGTAAATATCAATATCCGCTCATCATTTAAAATTGATAAACCGCGCACTGAGGTTTATGATTTTTGGCGAAAACTGGACAACCTGCCATTGTTTATGAACCATCTGGAAAGTGTGGAAGTTATTGACAACCTGCGGTCGCGCTGGGTACTAAAGCTGCCTACCGGCGTTGGCTCTATAAGTTGGGAGGCTGAAATTGTGAAAGATATACCTAATGAAAGCATTGGCTGGAGTTCATTGCCTGAATCGATATTGGATAATGCGGGTAAAGTTAATTTCAGAGATAGCGAGGATGGCAAAGGCACAATAATAGATATTGTTATTACTTATCAGCCACCCGCAGGAGGCGTTGGTGCAAGCATAGCAAGTATATTAAACCCGGTATTTAAAAATATGGTTGATACTGATGTACGCAACTTTAAGCAGTACATGGATATTGATAAGCCTTTAAAGCCTATCAGCCATGCAACAAAGTCGCATAAGATACATGCTAATTGATATACATTGTTTGTCATACTGAACGTAGTGAAGTATCTTATACACCATTTACCTAGCAATTGAATAAGATCCTTCACTACGTTCAGGATGACAGGGTTAATAACAAAAAAGGCCTCCTGAAATCAGGAAGCCTTTTATTATGCGTTAAGCTTATTTATTTTACCGCATCAACCACTGCCTTAAAAGCATCCGGGTTGTTCATAGCTAAATCAGCTAATACTTTACGGTTTAAACCGATTTCTTTTGCAGCCAATTTACCCATTAATTGCGAGTAAGATATTCCATGCTGGCGGGCACCTGCGTTAATACGCTGTATCCATAAAGCCCTGAACTCTCTTTTTTTAGTTTTACGGTCGCGGTAAGCGTATTGTAAACCTTTTTCAACTGTGTTTTTAGCAATGGTGTAAACCTTGCTGCGTGAACCCCAATAACCTTTGGCGAGGTTCATGATCCTTTTTCTTCGTCTTCTCGACGCTACGGAATTTACTGAACGTGGCATTTTGTTGTTTTTTTGGTAGTGAGTGTCCCTTTACGGAAGCTTAAAACTCTAATACCTGGTTAAAAATTTGTTAATTACTTTCCGATACAAAGCATACGTTTTACGTTACCTAAGTCACCATCAGATACTAAGCTGGTGTGGCCCAGGGCACGCTTACGTTTTGTTGACATCTTGGTTAAGATGTGGCTTTTGTATGCGTTCTTTCTTGCAATTTTACCGGTTCCAGTAAGCTTAAAACGCTTTTTAGCACTGGAATTGGTTTTCATTTTTGGCATAACCTGTTTATATATATTTATTTAATTAATTCTATTTTTAGAATCAAGAACTAAGAATCAGGATTCAAGACTGTTTATCTTGTTTCTTGCCTCTTGATTCCTGGCTCTACTTTTTACCGGCTTTAGGGGCAACAGTTAAAAACATCCGTTTTCCTTCCAGCTTTGGTAATTGTTCTACCTTACCCACTTCTTCTAATGCCTGTGCAAAACGCAGCAGCAATATTTCGCCCTGCTCTTTGTAAACTATTGCACGGCCCTTAAAGTGTACATAGGCCCTTACCTTTTCGCCTGCTTCCAAAAATTTGGTAGCATGCTTTAGTTTAAAGTCAAAATCGTGGTCATCGGTGTTCGGTCCAAAACGGATCTCTTTGATAACGGTTTGCTTGGCATTATTCTTTATTTCTTTAAGCTTTTTCTTCTGCTCGTAAATAAACTTATTGTAATCAGTTACTTTACATACAGGCGGAACTGCATTTGGAGAAATCTCAACCAGGTCTAATTCCTGTTCTTCGGCTATGGCCAAAGCATCTCTTAATGAATATACACCCTGCTCTACATTGTCGCCTACCAGACGTACCTCTGTAGCACGGATGAAATGGTTGATGTTATGTTCGGCCTCTTTTTTCTTAAAGGGTGGCCTGGGTCCTCTGTTAAAAGGTTTGTTTAATGCCAAGTTATACGGTTATTTCTTTAATTATTTGTTGTTTAAACTCTTCTATGCTCATGCTCCCTAAATCGCCCTGACCATGTTTACGTACAGAAACCACATTTTCAGCAGCTTCCTTTTCGCCCACTATCAGCATATAAGGGATTTTTTTGACTTCAGCATCACGTATTTTCCGCCCTATCTTTTCATCCCTGAAGTCAATCAGCCCGCAAATATCGGAATCTTTTAATACATCAGAAAGTTTTTTTGCATATTCTTCGTATTTTTCAGATATCGGCA
>JAICMD010000253.1 GCA_025929405.1 Mucilaginibacter sp.
GATAATAACGTTTATGCACAAATAGGTTTAATAACGCTGATTGGTTTGGCAGCCAAAAACGCCATATTGATAGTGGAGTTTGCCAAAGAACGTGTGGATAGGGGCATGGAGCTTGAAAAATCTACATTAGAAGCGGTTCGACTGCGTTTAAGGCACATCATCATGACTTCAATGGCGTTTATGTTAGGTGTATTGCCATTGGTATTTGCATCGGGTGCGGGCGCTCAGGCCCGTAAAACCATCGGGTGGACAGTATTTGGCGGTATGCTTGCCGCTACATCGCTGGCTATATTTATTGTGCCGGTACTGTTCTTCCTGATAACCCGGTTTGCTTATGGCAAAAAGCAACTGGCAGCTTTAGAGAAAAATTATAAACCCGATCCGGATCATGATCCGCAGGTATAAAATAGTATATAACAAAAAAACCCGCTGAAATTTCAGCGGGTTTTTTTCTTGGAGTTTTTTATAAATGTTACAATTTAAATCCATAGGCTAAACGTAACCCAACTAAACCATAGTTATTGCTTTGGCCTGAAAAGTTTTCATAACGGGCAGATATATCCCATGATTTGTTGGCCCAGCCTAAACCCGGCGAAGCAATAAATTTGGTATTACCGCCGCTTGCAGTTTCAAACCCGGCACCAACTTCGGCACCGAAATAAAGGTTTGAAGCAAAGAAAGCTTTAATACCGGCCTTTAATGGTACAATACCAACATCGCTATATTTTGCGGTTGATGGGCTTGGCAATTCCTTTCCAAACATGTTGTAGTAACCTGAGGTAAGGGTTAATGCCAAATCGTTAGTTACACCATATTGTAAGCGGGCGGTACCGCCTAATTCAAATTTTGAAAAGTTACTTGCGTTACCGGTTGGTACGCCGGCTTCTAAACCAATTCCAAAGCGGAATGCATTTGAAGGGGTAGTTTGTGCATGTACATTACTTCCGATTAATAGCGCTGCACCAGTTAATGCTGCGGCAGCTAATTTTTTGAAATTTTTCATGTTGTAGTTTTTTTTTATAAATACTATTAAATAATATTACCCTTACCAAAACAATTATGTTGCCAACACTACCTTGTTTTACATTTTTTAACATTTGTTAAAGCGTAAAATATTGCACATTTAATAGGTTTATTAACAAATGTTAATAGGGTAGATGGTTGATAATGAGCGGACTTTTTTCGGAAGAAATCATCATATCCAATCAGTAATTTTATAGCTGATTTTTTATTCCGCGCCTTATTAAAACAAGAAAAAATGACATTGAAGATGTCATTTTGTAAGTTTTAAAGCTGACAAAATTATCTTGCAATTGGCAGTAAAGTGTACTTAAATGTATACAAGCAACCTTTGTAATACAGGCGACGTACCGGGTAAAAAGGTTTAGATACTTAAATAAACTACCCATGGAAAGAGAAGAGTTTTTATCGAAATTAGGTTTAGGTGTATTAATGGCCTGTGCCGGCTGCGGACTGGTATCCTGCTCAAAAAAGGGCGACGCTTCGCCTGCCCAAAGCAATGCACCCGCACCGGGCAGCGGTACCGTATTTACCGCCGACCTAAGTAACAGCTTGTTAAATGTTGGCGATGTTAAAGTAGCCAACGGTGTTATACTGGTGCGTATAGCAGCCGGGAATACTGCCTCATCATTTACCGCGGTGCAGGTTGCCTGTACCCACGAGGGTACTTCTATTAATTATAACCAGGGCCAGGGTATATTTATTTGCCCGTTGCATGGCAGCGAGTTTAGTACTACGGGCCAGGTATTGTTAGGCCCTGCCACGGCATCGCTGCAAAAATTCACGGTAACAGTTAACGGTACAATAGCTACTGTTACAGCCTGATTGCAGTATTGGATAAATATGAAGTAAAAAACAAATAAATTAGTTAGCTGTCTTTGTAGTTGTATTTTAATTATAGCTATGAGGATAACATTTATTGGCCTTTTTTTACTAAGCGTGTTTAATTTATATGCCCAGCAAATACCCAAAACAGTAAGCAAAATTGGCTTAATGCAAAAAATTATTAATAAGGATACTGTAATTGAAAAAGATACTTCAAAAGAAAATAAAGAACCACGTTACTTTTATATAACAGCCAGTACCAATGGCTTTGTAAACGCAAAGGGCGGCTTTGCCGAACGGTTTATCCCTTCGGTTGAGTTTGGTAAAACGTATGGTATTTTTGATATTGGTTTGGCAACGGGCCAGTTTAATACTTTAACAAACGATACGACACGTTTTGTTGAATTTAGACCAACTATAAACATATTTTCAAAAGGACGCTTCTCCGAAGGGCTGTGTTTGGGGGCAGGCTATGTTTTTGGCGCAAAACAGGCCCTGCTTACCGAAATTTGTAACAGTATCAATTTTAATATATCCGAAAAGGTTGAGGTAGCTATAATGCAGGGGTTTTACTATTTTGACGGTACCAACAGCAGCCGTAACATGCAGTATATGGGCCTGGCACTAACCTATAATCTGCTAAAAAACCATAGCGTTAATTTAAGGCGCAAAAAAGAAGCTATTATAAGTGATAGATAGGGCCGGTATTAATTGTTTACAGTTATTGTAAATTTTGTACCCTCATTTGGCTTACTGTCTATAGTTATGGTGCCGCCCAAATTGGTAACGTGGTTGTATACCAGGTAAAGCCCAATGCCTTTGCCCTCTTCATGGTTATGAAAGGTTTGTTTAAAACCAAATATCTTGTCTTTTACCTTATCCATATCAAAGCCAAGCCCGTTATCAGTAAATATTATCTGCGTGGTATTGTCTGTAGTTTTGCTGCAAACAGTAATAACTGGCGAGTACTCGGGCTGGGCATATTTAATGGAGTTGGTTATCAGGTTTAAAAATATGCTTTCCAGGTAGGCTTTGTTAAATTTAACACACGCTGCTTCGCTAAAGTTGGTATCTATTTTGGTTTTTGAGTTATCAATTAGCGCTTTTAACGAGTGTTGTACCGTATCAAGGCAGTCCTGCAAGTTTACCTGTTCAACATGGATATTCAGATTGTCATGTACCGACAGGTTATCAATATAAGTATTCAGGCTTTGTTTAAGCCCTTCGGTAGCGGTTTTAAACATCGATATAAAGTTTAAAAGTTCCGCATCATATATTTTATTGGTATCCAGTAAATTAAAAACCGAAAGCAGGTTATTAACCGGCGACCGCAGATTATGCGAGGTAGTATAGGTTAATTGTTTAAGATCATTGTTTACGTCGGTAAGCTTGGTAAGCAGTTCGTTCCTGCTTTGCTCCTGCTTTTTTATATGGGTGATGTTTTTAGCGATGGCATACACCAGTTTTTCATCATCATCAGGCATTGATGTCCACGAAAGCCATACCACATCGCCCGATTTGGTAATGTAACGGTTCTCGAAATTTAGCAGCGGAATTGAATTTCGTAAGTTATCCCGGTTTTTTTGGGTGATGTCCTGATCGTCGGGATGTATAAATTCGTTAATAGGTTTTGAAAAAAGCTCTTCGTTGGTATACTCTAATACTTTTGATACTGCCGGGTTTATGCGTTTAAAATAACCATCATAGCCAGCTATGCAAAATAAATCGTATGATAACTCAAAAAATAGTTCGAGGTTAAATTTAGATTTATCAGTCAATTTAGGTGGCATAGAATATAGTAGTAGTATTAAAGTTAATTAAAAAAATGATTGCCCTGCTGTAATTTTTAAAAAATTACCCAAGTAAACTATTGGTAAATTCCAGCTTAATTTTCGACTGAAAATTTTTAATTACTTTAAATACTTCTTTAAGCGTAACGCGTTCTATCTTGCTTAAAGTAGATATATCCATGTAATTGTCCGGGTCGGTATGGTCCTGCATTAATTGTACGCTTTGTTTTTTAAGACGTATGTTCATTAAAAAATAGTAGGCCTGGTTCAACTCGTGGTATTCAGCTTCTGTAAACACGCCTTTTTCTTTTAATATTTTCATCCTGTCGCCCGTATTCTGTTCAAATATGCGGTGTTTAAGCGCGTAAACGCGCACCAGGTCAACAATAGGGGTCATGGCCCTTTTTATATCAATTACTTCCTTTTCGTTTTTAGTAAAAGTGCGTATCGAGTTAAAAAAGGTTAAGGGTGGCTCATATTGCAGGGCATTAATGGTCATGTTATAAAACAGCTTGTCCTGTGGTTGCTGCAGCAGGTTATCTAAAAAGCTGTGCAGTTCATCCATAATGGTTTCATCGCCATAAATGGTACGGCAATCAAAAAAGGTTGAGAAGTTTATAACCGTTTCTGGCAGCGATTCCTGTATCCATTCCTCATAATTACGTTTCCAGTGCGATAACGAGTGTGTCCACTTGGGGTTTTGCGCCATGTAGCCGCCCGTACAAAAAACAAAGCCCGTAGTATTAAGCGTTTCTGATACATGCTGCCCAAACTCTAAAAAATATACCCTGGCCTCTTCGCGGTGCTCGTTGGCTTTATCTTCGTAAATGATGGCGTTATCCTGGTCGGTTTTAAAGGTTTGTTCTTTCCGGCCCTCGCTGCCCAGTACCATAAATACAAATTTGGCGGGTGGCGGCCCCATCAATTCAATAACATGTTCAATTACCTTTAAAGCTATGGTATCGGCAATGGTGGTAATAACCCGGTTGGCAATGTGTGCGTGCACACCACGCTGCAATAACTGGTTCACAAAGCCCGGAACGGCTTCCCACTTTTTCTTTAATTCCTGATCTGAGACGGCCGATTTAACCGATTGTATAAACACCAATGGCGATTGTGCCTGTTCGCTTAAAAGTTTATTCCGGCTTAAAAAGCCAATGTAGTTATCATCTTTTTTTACCAGCAGATAACGTGTTTTGGTTTGAAACATCATCAACAAAGCCTCATATATATAGGCGGATGCGTCAACACTAACAAC